>CAMVRW010000023.1 GCA_947169985.1 uncultured Butyrivibrio sp.
TTCCCTCTAAAAGTGAAAGGTTACAATCTTCCTGATAAAAAATTCTAGCTTCCTGTGACATATTAAATATCCTCCATTCATTTATATTTGTATTATTTGTTTAAACTTTCTTATCATTCGTCCAGATAAATAACATTATCTGTACCACGGCCCAAGCCGGCAATACCTGTGCGAGCAAGCTCCAAGATCTCGTAACCTTCCAGGAGCTTTAAAAATGCATCTACCTTTGACTGACTTCCTGTGATCTCAATGATCAGTGAATCAATACTTACATCAACAATGTTCCCACGGAAAATGTTTGCTGTAGCAAGGATACTCTGACGCTTGTCAGCCTCTGCCCTAACCTTTACCATAGCCAGTTCTCTGAAAACACTGTCATCCGGCAATAGCTCATGTATATCTCTTACGTCCACAAGCTTAGCCACCTGTTTCTCAATCTGATCAAGGATCACATCATCACCTGATGCCACAATGGTGATACGTGTAAACCTTGGATCAGCAGTAACTCCCGCTGTAATACTCTCAATGTTGTATCCACGTCTGGAGAAAAGACCAGCTATTCGTGACAGAACGCCCGAGGTATTATCAACCAGAAGCTGAAAGACCTTTTTCTGCATGTTTGCCTCTCCTTTGAAGCCCTTCAAATCCAGTATTTAAGCATTGTCTTTAGTGCTTTAAACTGTTAATTTGCAATTTCTTTTTCTGACCGGATTTTCATATTATTTTGACACTCAACTACCCGTTTTTGCATCAATTTAAATCAAATTATACCATCTTAGCGGATAATGTCAATCACTTTTCTTTTAGACTTTAAACTGTTGCCATTTTATCGTACTAAAGTATTTCATTTAGATACATGCACCGCAGGACGGACTTAAATGCACACTTGGAAAAATAATCGAGAATTTGTTAAAATAGAATTGCCAGAAAAAATAATAGCTCGTATAAATAAATGAGGTTGGTTGATAGACCATTAAGTGCCAAATGCAGAAGCGAGGTTAAAGTATGGAAAACAAGGAAAATAACATAATTGATCAGAAACAGGACGGAAAAAATCCAGTTGTGGATAAAACGCCCATGAAGGAAACAGAACTTGAGAAGGTTTCCGGCGGAAACCGCATGGATCCTGGAACTTTTTTTAACACAGTTATAAATGTAATCACTAAATAATAAAAGGAGCAGTATTACTACTGCTCCTTACATTTTGTCAAAGCCACAGTTCCGGTACGGGCTATTTCCACAATGCTTACACTCTTTAGCATTTCAATGAACAGCTCGATCCTGTCTGAGGTATCGCAGATCTGGATTATCATCATGTTCTTTGACATGTCCACGATCTGAGCGTTCATGATCTGACAGTTCTCCATGATATCCCTGCGGTTTTCTTTATTATATTTGACCTTTATGAGCATGAGTTCCCTGTTGATACTCATGCTCTCTTTAAATGTCTTTACCTTAATGACATCTATCTTTTTATTGAGCTGCTTCTCGATCTGCTCGATAGTCCTCTCATCTCCTGTTGATACAATGGTCATACAGGATACAGCCTTATCAGCTGTCTCGCCAACAACCATGGAATCAATATTGAAATTCCTTCTGGAGAAAAGACCTGCTACTTTTGAGAGCACACCTGCTCTGTTTTCTACAAGAACTGAATAAATTCTTTTCATATCACCCTCGCAAAAAGCTTTTATCTTGTAAGTGCCATTGGATCAACCATAACTTCCATGAGACTTAAGTCATCATTACTAAGAAATTCTTCAAGCGTCTTACCAAGATCGGAATTGCCATCCACCTTCGTATAATCCATTCCATAAGCCTTAGAAATATAGGAAAGATCCGGATCTCCCTTGAGTTCTACCATAGAATAATTGTCATTGTATGCGTAGTGCTGATGCTCTCTCACCATGCCAAGGAAGCCATTATTCATGACAACGATCTTTGCTCTAATACCATACTGGCGCATTGTAGCAAGTTCCATCATGGACATCTGGAATGCTCCGTCACCTACAACTACCACCACCTGCCTGCCGGGATCTGCAATCTTAGCTCCCATGGCGGCAGGAATTGAATAGCCCATGGTTCCCATTCCACCGGAAGTAAGGAATCTTCCATGTTTAACAATATGATATGCGCAGGACCAGATCTGATTCTGTCCTACATCTGCCACATAAATGGCGTCATTTTTCATTGTTCTTGATAATGTCTTGATAAAGATCTCAGGGTCAACATAGCCTTCCGCAGCCGGTGCTCTGTCAGTCCTCATCTCCTCACGATAGCGCCTTAAGGTCTCAACCCAGTCGCTGTGGTTATCAGCATGATCATCGTTTTCAAGAATGTCAGTAAATATATGCTTGATATCACCTACAAGAGGAATTGTTGGTCCAACATTCTTGCCGATCTCAGCAGGATCAACATCAATATGGATCATGACTTTGTTCTCTGTAATAAGATCCGGCCTGTTAACAGCCCTGTCTGCAACTCTGGCTCCAACCATAAGAAGCAGATCTGACTCGTTCATGGCTCTGTTGGCAAATGCCTTACCATTATTACCAACCATACCAAAATATAAAGGATGATCATCAGGCATAGCGCCTATTCCCATCATGGTAGAAACAACAGGCACATCATTGAGCTCAGCAAATTTAACCAGTTCCTTTGTAGCTCCTGAAAGATGAACTCCGCCACCTACGCAGATAATAGGTCTCTTTGCCTTTTCCACTTCCTTAATGACCTTCTTGATCTGGACCATATTCCCCTTAACAGTGGGCTTATAGGACCTCATGGAAATGGTCTCAGGATATACAAACTTGTCATCAAGTTCAGCAGTCTGGATATCGAAAGGTATATCAATAAGAACCGGTCCTTTTCTTCCTGTGCTGGCGATGTAGAAGGCCTCTTTAAAGACCTTTGGAATATCATTCACATCCCTGATAAGATAGCTGTACTTTACAAATGATTCCACAGCACCTGTAATATCAGCCTCCTGGAAAACATCAGAGCCGATCATATCACTGTTTACCTGACCTGTTATGGCAATAAGCGGAATACTGTCTGCATAGGCCGTAGCAATTCCGGTAATAAGATTCGTTGCCCCGGGGCCTGAAGTTACTGCACAGACACCAACTTTACCACTTATCCTGGCATAACCACTGGCGCAATGAGCAGCATTCTGCTCAGTCCTTATTAGCACCGTCTTAATATCTGTATCCAGTATCTTATTCCAGAAGGGATCGATGGCAACTCCCGAATATCCAAAGATAACCTCAGTATTTTCCTTTTCAAGGCATTTTACTATGGCCTCTGCTCCGATCATTTGTCTTCCTCCAATCAGTCAAGGTTAAGGATCTGTTTTACAAGTCTTACTGTATCTGCAGCGTCAGTTGAATAACCGTCTGCGCCGATCTCATCTGCATAGTCCTGAGTCACCACTGCTCCGCCGATTATTATCCTGGCATCACAATTCTGGCTCTTAGCATAGTCCACCACATTTTTCATTTCCTTCATGGTAGTGGTCATAAGCGCTGAAAGAGCAATTATACTGGCTCCATTTTCCTTGGCAGCCTTTATTATCTCTTCCCTTGGAACATCCTTTCCAAGGTCTATTACATTAAAACCATAATTCTTAAGCATTAGTGCCACAAGATTTTTCCCAATATCATGGATATCACCATGAACTGTAGCAATAACAACAGTAGGAAGAACCTTCGTTTCATCCCTGTCCTTTGCAAGAATGGGTTCCAAAAGAGCTATGGACAGCTTCATGGCTTCTGCGCCGGCAATAAGCTGTGGCAGGAAGTACTTTCCCTTGTCAAAATACTCACCAACCTCATTTATGGCAGGCATAAGTGCTTCGTCCAGAATAGCTCTTGCTTCAATTCCGGAATCCAGGGCTTTCTGGGTGTCCTTTTCAATAGTTCTTCTGGCACCTGTCAATACATCCTTTTTTATTATAGCAAGGAAATCGTCCTCTTTTACAGTGTCTGACTTTACTTCTTTAACGCTTTTGTCCGTGGAACCTGCATCCGCGTACCTGTCCATCCTCTGAATGTACCTGATATCTGCACCTTCTTTGTTCCTTAAAAGATCAGAGGCAAAGGCTGCATTTACCAGCATTTCCTGGGAAGGATTTGCAATTGCCATTGTAAGTCCCCTGGAAATAGCCATAGTAAGGAAGGCTGTGTTTACATTCATTCTCTGAGGCAGGCCAAAAGAAATATTGGAAAGACCACAGATGGTTCCAAAGCCGTTGTCATGACAAAAGTTTATGGTATCCAGGGTATTGTTTGCTGCTTCAGGATCCGCACCAACAGTGGCAACAAGACCATCCACTACAATATCCTCGATGGTAAGTCCCATATCGTAAGCCTTACCAGATAACTCTTTTATATTGCCTATCTTCTCCTCAAAGCTCTTAGGCAGTCCCTCGGGGCTAAGAGGTAAAAGTACGAACATTGCACCATACTTCTTTGCAAGAGGCAGGAATTTCTCAGCCTTTCCCTTTTCCAAAGAAATGGAATTCATCAGAGCTCGGCCTGAATACCTTCGAAGAGCTTCCTCCATTACCTCAGGACTTGATGTGTCTATACAGAGCGGAAGGTCTGTTATTGAAGAAACTTCATCAAGGACAGTTAGCATCATCTCCTTCTCATCAATTCCGCTCATTCCCACATTGATATCAAGGATCGAAGCTCCTTCCTCTTCCTGATTTCTGACAAATTCGCAGACCATGTCCAGGTTCCCCTCACGAAGCTCAGCCTGCAGCTTTTTCTTTCCGGTAGGATTGATCCTCTCACCAACTATCATAAAGAGTCCGTCCAGATCAAAGGAAAGACCTCTTCTCTCAGAGGAAAGATATCTTCTACCTGCGATTTTACGAGGAATAGGATTACCTTCAGCATCTCTTATTTCTGAAGGCTTCACATCCTTATAAGCATCCACAAGTCCCATTATATATTCAGGAGTTGTTCCACAGCAGCCACCAATAATGGATGCGCCGGCGCCAATAAGCCTTTTAAGTTCAGGAACAAAAACATCGCAGGTCATGTCATAGGTGGTATTACCTTCAAAATCCACAGTTGGGAGTCCTGCATTGGGCTTGGCAATTATGGGAATATTGGTCACAGATGCCATAGCCCTTATAACACTCTCCATCTTGTCTGGACCTGTAGAGCAATTAGCTCCGATAGCAGCCGCTCCAAGAGCCTCAAGACAAATAGCTGAAGCACAGGCATCCGATCCAAACAGAGTCCTTCCATCAGGCTCAAAGGTAAGTGTCACCATAACAGCCAGATCACTGACTTCCTTTGCTGCAATAAGGGCCGCTCTGCATTCCTGAAGACTCATCATAGTCTCTACCACAAGAACATCGCAGCCAGCTGCTTCAAGGATCTGTATCTGTTCTTTATATACATCTATCAGTTCTTCGAAATCCAGATCCCCAGTGGGCTTTAGCTGCTTTCCGGTCATGGTTAGATCTCCCGCAACCACTACATCCTCACCAACAGCCTCTTTAGTAAGAGCCACCAATTCACTGTTTATCTCTTTTATCCTGTCGGAAAGCCCGTAGTCCTGCAGTTTAATCCTATTTCCGGTAAAGGTTGGAGCATATACAATGTTTGCTCCAGCCTTTGCATAGGACCTCTGGAGATCAAGCATAACCTCCTTATGATTAAGGATCCAGTCCTCAGGGCACACTCCGGCAGGCATTCCAGCCTTCATAAGATTGGTGCCTGTGGCTCCATCCAGAAAAACTATTCTATTATTACAAAACTCAAGAAACTGCGCTTTATTCATTCGATAAACCTTTCCATAGATCCACAAGAGGCCTGCTTCCAAAGATAAGAACACATATCACTATAACAAGAATGGTTTTCTGCCACATATTGTATTGCAGAATATATCCCTTCAGACACAAATAGTCCAAAATAGCTATTACAAGCACATGATAATAGTAAATATTTGAGGAAGCTCTTTTCCCAAGAACATAAAGTGCCTTAGGGCTTGAAGTAACTGCTTCAGATAAAAAGAGAATTCCGATCACTATAACCAGGGATCCCAAATATACTTCCTTTGAGTCTATCACAAACCGCTCTGTAACGCTAAGAATAAATCCAAAAACTATTGCAATAATCGAAGGAAGCTTTATCTTTGAAGTCCACTGAAGGTAGCCTTCCTCTCCAAGCTCAGCTCTTTTGGAAGTCAAATGATCAGCAAATAGTACTCCCATCAGAACAAAGGGCATTCCCACAAACAACCAGTTACGCATCATAAACCAGGTTTTAATACTGATATCGAAAGGTCTTATGGGATACCAGGTCTGAAGTGCCTCTCCGAAGTACAAGAGCCCAGTTAAAAGAACTATCAGCCACTTGTACCATTTTCGAAGGACCGGGGCAAAAATATAGATCAGTCCATACACATATATAAGCGCAAAGAGATACCACATGTGATCAAAGGTATAGGAAGAATCAAAGATAAATCGTCCTGAATTAAACAAAAGAAAGTTTATAAGCTCAGTCTTATTAAATCTTCCGGTAAACCACTCAGAAAAAGAAGCACCTGTAGAAAAAACATAAAACAGGGAATAAATAAGATAGACAAGGTAAACCTTTCCTGTGACCTTAAGGAGATTAATGAGTCTATAAGAAACCCTGTCCCTGATATCATGAACAAGCTCTATAACTCCACCCTTTTCATCGGTCAAAAGGAATCTCCCTGCCACTGCAAAGAAAAAGGGAACAGCAAATCTTGAAGCTGCTCCCACTATGTCACCAAAAAGCCCCGGAAGAGGCGCATGAATAGTAATAACAAAGAGGCAGGCTATGAATTTTACAGCATAGATAAATCTGTTCTCTTTTTTAACAGGCATGTCCCCTTACTCCTGCTGTGCCTCAGTCTCAGTTCCTTCTTCAGAATCCCCGTCAGAATTTATCGTAGAGATTTCATAGGTACTCTGGGTTTCAACGGAAATACCTTCTCCCTCGGGAACTTCACCATGAAGAACCTGCAGGATAACAAGAGCCCTGTTATTAGCTCTCTGGTAATACTGGGCTGCCAAAGCCTCGCTGTCATTATCAAATTCATTGTCATAGGCCTGATGATAGAACTCATTGGCCTTGTCCATGTAATCAGCTGCCTCTAATGCTATATCAGAAATTCCTGAAAACTCATCAGGAATTGTAGCAGCTGCCATTGTCTTATAGGTTTCGTTCATCTGATCAAGGTAGCCAAGAAGTTCTGTCTTAGCACCATCTGACTCAGGATCTATGGCATTTATGGAATTGTCATAGAATGTCAGCTGATCATAAAACTGTGTCATGCTGGCCTTGTACTCCTCCAGTGCCGGATCAGTAGCCTTTTTACCACAGCCTGAAAGCATACTTACTGCCATGCATATCGCTCCAACTATAGAGCCTGCTCTAAAAATGTTATCCCTTAAATTCAAAATATCCACCAACCTTAACTTTTTTCTTTTTATTCCTGATATCTGGATGCAGCCTTAAGCCTCGTAAGAGCTCTGGCAAGTCCCGCCTGGGACTTTTTGAACTCCTTTATTGACTGTTGCTGCTGAAGGTGCTCCATAGCAAACTCGTAAGCTTCCTGAGCTCTCCTCTTATCAATATCCTTTGGATTTTCTACAGTGTTCACAATGACTATACATCTGTTATCTGTAGTAACCTGCAACGAACCGATACTTACAACACCGATAAGCCACTCACCATCAGGCTTTTTTATCTTAAGAATGCCATCATAGATAGCAAGTATCATCTCCTCATGGCCATAGAGGATAGCCATCTCTCCATCCTCACAAGGAACGATTATCTCTAAAGCATCGTCGTCATAAAATGTACCATTAACAGACATGACCTGTAAATGGAAAGTTTTAATATTTTGCTCACTCATTTATTCTAAGCCTCTATCTGCTTGGCTTTTTCCACCACATCATCTATGGTTCCAACATTGAAAAATGCAGCCTCAGGGTACTTATCCATTTCACCACTGATAATTGCCATAAAGCCTCTTATGGTCTCAGAAAGAGGAACATACTTACCCTGAAGTCCTGTAAACTGTTCAGCCACATGGAAGGGCTGCGAAAGGAATCTCTGGATCTTCCTCGCCCTATAAACGGTAGCCTTATCCTCGTCAGAAAGCTCCTCCATTCCAAGGATTGCAATGATATCCTGAAGCTCCTTGTATTTCTGAAGTATCTCCTGAACCATGGTAGCTGTATTGTAATGAGCCTTTCCGACTATGGATTCCTCAAGGATCCTGCTGGAGGACTCCAATGGATCAACTGCAGGATAAATACCCTGTTCCACGATCTTCCTGGAAAGAACCGTTGTAGCATCCAGATGGGCAAAGGTTGTGGCAGGTGCAGGGTCAGTCAGATCATCAGCAGGCACATATACAGCCTGAACCGAAGTGATGGAGCCCCTGTTGGTTGAAGCAATCCTCTCCTGAAGAAGACCAAGGTCTGTAGCCAGTGTTGGCTGATAACCTACTGCCGAAGGCATTCTTCCAAGAAGTGATGAAACCTCACTTCCCGCCTGGACAAATCTGAAAATATTATCAATGAAAAGAAGTACATCCTTATGCTTCACATCCCTGAAATACTCAGCCATGGTAAGTCCGGTCTCTGCCACCCTCATTCTGGCTCCGGGAGGTTCATTCATCTGTCCAAATACCAGAGCGGTCTTATCAATTACTCCGGACTGGCTCATTTCCATCCAAAGATCATTACCTTCACGGGATCTTTCTCCAACTCCGGTAAAGATGGAAAAACCTCCATGCTCAGTAGCTATATTCTGGATAAGCTCCTGGATAAGAACCGTCTTTCCAACACCTGCTCCACCAAAGAGCCCGATCTTTCCACCCTTTGAATAGGGCGCCAAAAGATCTATTACCTTAATTCCGGTCTCTAAAACCTCTATAACAGGGCTTTGATCCACCAGCCTTGGAGGGTTCCTGTGGATTGACCAAAGCTCCTCACTCTCAACATTGCCCTTTTTATCAATAGGCTCTCCAAAAACATTAAAGAGTCTTCCAAGAACCTTTTCCCCAACAGGAACGCTTATGGGACCTCCCGGGCATTCAACTTCCATATCCTTTGAAAGTCCCTCGCTGGGAGAAAGCATGATACAGCGAACTATATCTCCGCCAACATGCTGAGAAACCTCCATGACCTTTTTATTATCACCAACAGTAACTGTTAAAGCATCACTGATAAAAGGAAGTTCACCATCTTCAAATTGTACATCCACTACAGGCCCCATGACCTGTACGATCTTACCGTTTTTCACCTTTTAACCTCTTGCCTTTTCATGGCCTTCATCTTAGCTTCTTTACTGCGCTTCAAAGCCTTTGCTCCGCTGACAACCTCTGTTATCTCCTGGGTTATCATTGCCTGGCGCTGTCTGTTATAACTGCGCTTAAGGCTTTCCATCATCATCTCTGCGTTCTTATTGGCTGAATCCATTGCCTGCATTCTGGAGTGCTGAACACTGCAAAAGGCCTCTACTAAAGCGCCATAAATGAAACCGGTTATATAGTTCGGTACAATATTGTCTAAAATAGCTGAAGGACTGGGCTCCATAAGAAATTCATCCCTGTAAAAGCTCTGATCTTCCATAGTTTCTTTGTGGAGCTGTGTTATAAAATCCAGTGGAAGGAGCTTCTCAAACCTCGTCTCACAGGTCCCGCCCTTCATTGCTGTATAACAGATATAAAACTCGTCTATAGTCCTCTCCTGATAGTCATTTACTATCTCCGCCGAAATCTTTCTGGCTCTGTGAAGTGTTGGATTGGCTGAAGTAAACATAAAAAACTGATCCACAGGCATATTCCTTGAGATAAAATGATATCTCCCAACTTCACCTATTACATAGAGCTTATAGTTTCCCTTATCCTCCAAAAGCCTCTCCTCAACCGCTCTTATAACATTGTGGTTATAGGAACCGGCCAGGCCCTTATCATCTGTAAAGACGATATAGCCCCGACGTTTCTTTTCCTCAGGGATTTCCTCCTTACTTTCCAAAAAGACATTTTTAACCCCTTCTGGGAGATTGGTCACAAGCCTTTCTATCATGTCCTTTGTAGCATAAAAGAAGGGCTCCGTATCCCCTAAAAGCTTCCTTGCCTTCCTTAGCTTCGTGGAAGAAATAAGGTACATGGCATTTGTAATTTTCTTAGTGTCAGAGATAGAGTTTATTCTCTCTTTTATCTCTTTTATATTTGCCAATCTTAATTATCCTCTATAGTTTTGTTAAACTCATCAATTTCATCAAGTATTGACTTGCGAAGGGTTTCAGTCAGATCTCCGCTCCTTGTGATCTCTGCGCAGATCTCCTGGCAGTTATAATTAAAGTGGCTTATGAGCTTTTCTTTGTATTCTCTTACAAACCTGACAGGAATATGATCTATCCTGCCTGAAGTTACAGCAACAAGAATAATAACCTGCTCATGCATAGCCAAAGGATGCTCAAGAGGCTGCTTAAGCAATTCCATTAGCACATTTCCATGAGTCAGCTGCTTTTTGGTAACCTCATCCAGATCTGAAGAAAATTGCGTAAATACAGCCATTTCCCTGTACTGAGCAAGGTCAATCCTGATACTTCCAGTAGCTTTTTTCATGGCCCTGGTCTGAGCTGAAGAGCCTACACGGGAAACAGACAGTCCCACGTTTACAGCAGGTCTCATCCCCTCAAAAAACAGGTCACTTTCAAGGAAAATCTGTCCATCAGTAATTGATATAACATTGGTAGGAATATAGGCTGATACATCCCCGGCAAGTGTCTCAATGATAGGAAGTGCTGTGATAGAGCCTCCTCCCTGATCAGAGGAAAGCTTGCTGGATCTCTCCAAAAGCCTTGAATGGAGATAGAAAACATCTCCAGGGTACGCTTCACGTCCCGGAGGTCTTTCCAAAAGCAGGGAAAGGGCTCTGTAGGCAACAGCATGCTTTGAAAGATCGTCATAAACAATAAGCACATCCTTACCATGATACATAAAGTATTCAGCAAGGGCTGTTGCGGAATAAGGCGCAATGTACTGCAGAGGCGATGGGTCTGATGCAGTAGAGCTGACAACTATAGAATAGTCCATTGCCCCGTTCTTTTTCAGGATCTGGATTATCTTTGCCACAGTAGAAGCCTTCTGTCCTATGGCAACATAAATACAGATGACATCCTTGCCCTTCTGATTGATAATGGTATCAAGGGCAATAGAAGTTTTACCTGTCTGCCTGTCACCTATAATAAGCTCACGCTGTCCTCTTCCAATAGGAAACATGGTATCGATTGAAAGAATGCCGGTCTCCATGGGTTCATTTACAGGCTGCCTGTCTACGATTCCTGGAGCAGGATTTTCTACAGGACGATAACCAGATTCCTTAATATCCCCTTTGCCATCTACAGGCTGACCAAGAGCATCTATCACTCTGCCTATAAAGTCTTCTCCCACAGGAACACCTGCTTCCTTGTAGGTCCTTACTGCTCTGGTGCCTTGACGTATCCCTGTATCGTCGCCAAATAGAATACACCCAATATGATCATCTCTGATATCCTGGGCCATTCCCTTTGTTCCATCTTCAAATTCAATTATTTCGCCGTAAAAGGCGTGCTCAATACCGTCCACATTGGCAATACCATCGCCAACCCAGGTTACTTCTCCAACTTCCCTTCCTTTGATTGAAAGTTCAAAGTCTTCCACTTTCTCTTTTAACATGGTGATGATCCTTCCGGATATCACCTCTCCATGTCCAAGAGCTGCGGTATTAAGTTCAGCACGAAGCTGCTTAGCTCTTCCCTGGTCACTCCAGTCATACTCGAAGTTACCACAGTTTACGATAAATCCGCCCCCTACAGATGGGTCGAGAATTGCTTCAATCTCAACTTCTTCATTCTGAAGGTTCTTAGACAAAACAGCTTTGATACTGTTTATCTGTTCCAGGGTGGGAGCTGTTGCAGCATATCGAAGTGTAGCTTTTTTAGTATTATTCATTACTTAACTGCTCCGGCTTTATCAATAAACGTATCGTAAAGATCCTTGTCTTCCTCGGAAGTATGCTTTGTTGCAGCAATTTTTGTAGCAGCATCAATGACCATGTCCTTGAGCTCATCGGCATATTCTTCCCTGGCTCTCTTAGCCTCTTCCTTGGCATTGTATCTTGCTTCTTTGATGATCTGGTCGCTCTTTTTACGGGCATCCATCACAATCTTTTCATACTCATCAAAGCCCTGCTTCTTGATGTCAGAAAGGATTGTCTCTTTTTCCTCGTCGGCAAGAGTTATCTTCTGCTCGTATTCCCTCTTGGTGGCTACAGCCTCTTCTATTGCCTTATTGGCAGCTTCTGTGGCATCGTCAACCTCCTCCTGGCGTACCTTAAGAATGGCATCCACTCTCTGAAAGAGAAACTTCTTGAATACCACATAGAGGATAAGCAGATTGATTATTGTAAAGGCGATGTTTACAAGACTAATATTTAACACTTAAATCACCCCTTTTATGTTCTATGTCATGAGAAAAGAATGATCATAATAGCAACAACGAATCCATAAATAGCTGTAGCCTCGGCAAGGGCACAACCAAGAACCAGAAGTCTCATGATCTTACCGTCTGCCTCAGGCTGTCTTGCGCAGGCGTCAGTTGCCTTGGCGGTTGCAAAGCTGATACCGATTCCGGCTCCAATACCTGTGAATGCTGCAATAGCTGCTCCTAATGCTGTCATGTTCATATTACCCTCCTTTGTTAATGTAGAAACTCTTCACTATGCTCGAAAGAACCTCGCTAAGTGAAAGTTTCAGGTTCGCACTAGCTTCGAAAGGACCTCAGCAAGTGCTCTACTCTTCAACTGCCTCTTTGATGTAAAGAGACGTAAGGAAACAAAATACATAGGCCTGAATGGCACCGTCAAACAGGTCAAAATAAATTGACAAAGCTGCAGGAAGCAAAACAGGAACAACATGCTTCATAAGCTCCATGATAACTGTGGCACCCAGGATATTACCGAAAAGTCGCATGCACAGTGAAAGTGGTCTTATCAGCAGCTCTAAAAGGTTCATGGGAAGAACAGCTGCCATAGGCTTTAGAAAGCTCTTCAGCCATCCTCCCGGTCCTCTTTTACGGATTCCTGCTATTTCCACCAGGACAATACTCATGATTGAAAGACCTATTGTCACATTAAGGTCCATGGTAGGAGGTGTGAAGCCAAAGAGCCCCACCATGTTGGAAATAGCTATAAAGACAAGTACAGTCACGATGTAGTCGCAGTACCCGGCTGCCTCTTCTCCAAGAATCCCGCCCATGATTTTTCTAAGGCCAAGAACTACGCTTTCAAAAGCTGCCTGACGCTTGGAAATATTATGAACCTTAAGATTGCTGGTAAGAAGAATCACCAGTATCGTCACCACCAGTATCATGCCCCAGGTAACAACCACAGACTTATAGATGTCAAAAAAGCCGTTACCAAAGGGTACATGGATAAAGGTCTTGTCTTCCATCAACAGTTCATTCAGAAGTTCCTTCATGATCAGTCTTCTTTCTTATCTTCGCTTGTTTCTTTGTTATCTGCGTCCTTGTTTTCTTCTTCGTTAGTATTTTCTTCGTTCTTATTTTCTTCGCCGTTTTCTTCGGGTTTTAATTCGTCCTTAGAATCATCATAGAAGAGCTGTTCCTTATTTTCAATTCTCTCTGATACTTTGATGACCAGACCATTAAAGATTTTAGGAACTTTTCCTCCATGTCTCTTTATGACATTTACAATAACTATAAGGATAATTATAAGGATCAGTAGCGCTATAGCGGCTATTATTATTACTGTAATAGCAGCATTTTTTGCACCTTCAATACTTACTGATAACGTAAAGTCATTGCCGTCAACGTTATAGGTTGAATACTCTCCCATGGTTCCAGTTTTTTGAAGGGCCGTTCTGGTATCACCTTCAACAAGGTAAAGAACAGGCTCAGTATTCAAAAAACCTCCAAAAACATTAGCAAGTTCAGCATAGTTATTTATTGCCTTAAACCTGATCTGATGGCTTGTTTGCCCATCATCAGGAACAGTAACCTTCATAGTTTCAAAGTTATCCAGATGAGCAGAAACGGAATCATCTGTAACGTATACTGTCTTATCTACTATGAGTTTGTCATCATCTTTAAATTGTCCGTCAACCAAAAGTTCAGACTGATATAAGGAATCAGATACATTCTCCTCTGAAAGAGTTGTCCTGTAACGTTTGTATGTTGCAGTTATAGTCAGGTCTGTAGTAAGCTTATCAACCTCTGTGATATCCCATACCGGGTAAAAGCCCTCTTTTTTTCTTACTCCGGGATAATCCTTTTCTGTGAGGCTGTCACCATATTTCATGATAAGCCTTCCAACCTTCTCTTTTCCTCCCTCCAGATCCTCATCCTCAAGTACAAAGTTCACGTTGAGGTTGCTGAATTCATAAGGAAGTTCCCTGTATACCTCTTCGGCTTGTTCTCCATTATCATTGCCGGTTGAAAGAGATATAACCTTGGCCTTTTTCTCTTCCTTCTTTTCCTTATCCTCAGTCTCTTCCTCAATAATTCTGAAGACTGTGTTGTTCTGTACGGCGTCGTAGCTAATAGGCTCTGCCTTTTTGCTGTAGCTTACTCTGTCTATACCTGAAAGGTTATCACTTACAAAGAAGTTACTTCTTACCTCTCCGTTTTCAGATATATGTCCTGCTATTGCACCGCTCCAGTCAGGATCTCCGTCAATGCTGACAATTGTGAGACAATCCTTGATGTTCTTACCATCTCCAACTACTCCGCCAACATAGGAATCACCGGAAAGCTCACCTTTGGCATAGGATTCTACAATATATCCGATGGATGATCCGGAAACTCCACCAACGTAGCCTGCTGTAGTGGATTCAACCTTGGAGTAGCTACCACAGTTAAGGATTGTACCCATATCCTGTCGGCCACATACACCACCGGCATAGTTCTTTTGGCTTATAACATCACCATAATTCCTGTTGTCCCTGAGAACACATCTGGTCAGGTAGGAACTGTTGATGCCTGAATCCTTGAGACCCGTCACATCACTTTCTTTATCAAAATCATACTCTATTGCCATGGTTCCTGCTATACCGGATATGTCGATATCACCTTCACATACTCCGAAATTGAAGCAGGAATCGATGGTTGCATCAGTTGTAAACTGAGCTTCCTTAAGAGAATCATCACTGAACATATTGGTGTAATCCTTCTCAAGGACTCCATCTAATGCGTCAGTATAAAGGTTAAGTATGTTATTAAAGTCGTCATTAACGCCCTGAAGGTCATTTACCAGAACTCCTGTGGCGTTGTTTACCTCGGAATTAAGAAGTCCGAAATTATCGTTCATGGCAGCCAGATTATCCGCAAGGCTTGTGGTGTGCTGCTTGTACTCTGCGGAAAACTGAGGAAAAGTGATCGATCATCATATCAGCCTCGATGTTCACACCATGAGCCGACTGCACCAGCGGGA
>CAMVRW010000024.1 GCA_947169985.1 uncultured Butyrivibrio sp.
GACGTGGTACAGGTCAGCACCCGGGAGGAATCATAGTTCTTCCTGTGGGAGAGGATATCAATTCATTCTGTCCTGTTCAGCACCCGGCCAACGATATGACAACGGCCACCATAACAACCCATTATGATTACCACTCAATTGACCATAACCTGTTGAAGCTTGATATTCTCGGACACGATGATCCTACCATGATAAGGTTCCTGCAGGATTGCACTGGAATGGATCCAAAGACTGTGCCACTGGATGACAAGAAGGTAATGAGTCTTTTCATGAATACAGAAGCTCTTGGTGTCACTCCGGATCAGATCGGAGGAACCAAGCTTGGATGTCTTGGACTTCCTGAGTTTGGAACAGACTTCGCTATGCAGATGGTTATCGATGCCCAGCCGAAATCTCTTTCCCATCTCATAAGGATTTCGGGTCTGTCCCACGGTACAGACGTATGGCTCGGCAATGCTCAGACCCTGATCCAGGAGGGTAAGGCTACAATTGATACCTGTATCTGCTGTCGTGACGATATTATGATCTACCTGATCCAGAAGGGACTGGATAAGTCAGAGTCCTTCAAGATCATGGAGGCTGTTCGTAAGGGTAAGGTTGCCAAGGGCAAGGAGAGCAACTGGGATACCTGGAAGCAGGATATGATCGATCATGGTGTGCCTGACTGGTACATCTGGTCCTGCCAGAAGATCAAGTACATGTTCCCTAAGGCCCACGCTGCAGCTTACGTTATGATGGCCTGGAGAATTGCGTATTTCAAGGTTTATATGCCACAGGCGTTCTATGCAGCCTGGTTCAGTATAAGAGCAAAGGCCTTCAACTATGAGCATATGTGCCAGGGTGAGAACCACCTTCACAGCATCATGAGGGACTATGCAAACAGGAAGGACGAGCTTAGTAACGCCCAACAGGCGGAGTACGGCGATATGAGACTGGTTGAGGAGATGTACGAGCGAGGCATCGAATTCATGCCTATAGACATTTTCCGTGTAAAATCCAGAGAGTTTCAGGTAATTGATGACAAGATCATGCCATCCCTTACCAGTATCGATGGTATGGGTGAGAAGGCTGCAGATCAGATCGTGGAAGCAGCCAAGGATGGCCCTTTCCTTTCAAAGGATGACTTCAGACAGCGCACCAAGTGCCCTCAGACTGTTATTGATAAGATGGCCAACATGGGACTTTTGGGAGATATTCCGGATTCTAACCAGATTTCTCTGTTCGATTTGATGAAGGGGATGTAAGATAAAAGGTAGGAATAACTATTGCAGAGGTAAAAGGCATTGAAAAACAAAAGCATTATAGATAGTACGCTGCATTTTCTTGTTCATAATGGTTTCCTGTTTACTGTTTCCATCATGTGTCTGGTGCATGTGGTGCTTCTGTTAATGACACTTATAGCGGATGTACCACCTTTGATATTCTTCAATATACTCAGTGTCATAGTATATCTCTTTTGCGTGATACTGTGTAAAGTGGGGTATATCATGCCGGTATATATCAGTATTCTTCTGGAAGTAACGATATATTCGGCGCTTGGGGTATATTTCATAGGATGGGACAGTGGATCCTGTAACTTTTTGTTTTCAATAGTTCCTATTATCATCTACTTTGGATGCTTTTTGTTTAAGGGACCAAAAAGATGGCTGATAGTCTTCTTTCTGGCTCTGAACTTTATTTTGTTTGTGGTGCTGTATACCTTGTTTTCAAAGGCAGTTCCGGTTTTTGTTCTGGCAGCGCCAATGAGAATGACCATGATGATCTTCTCAACCTTTGTTATGGTCTTTTCCATGATCTTCTATAACACAATCTATATTTATTCAAGTGAAGGTGAGATGTTATCACTGGAGCAGCAGAACGAGCAGCTGATTGTGGATGCCAATAAGGACACTCTGACACAGCTTCTCAACAGACGCGGCTTTTTGCCTTTGGTAAAAAAGCGTATGGAAGATACGAATGAGCATTTCTGTATCGCCTTTTGTGACATTGATAATTTCAAGCGGATAAATGATTCCTATGGTCATGAATGCGGAGATGAGGTCTTAAGGAATATTTCAAGGACCATTGAAAAAGAGTTACCGGAATGTGATGTCTGCAGATGGGGAGGCGAGGAGATCGTCGTTCTCCTTAAAGACTACGATTTTGACACCGCCAGACAGGCAATGGAGTCCCTCCGGACGCTTATAGAAACTACTCCTACGGTTTTCTATAATAAGCGCATTCACAAGACCATAACTATAGGCCTGGTGGAATATCAGGGTGATTTTGAGAGTGCTGAAGAGATCATAAAAACTGCTGACGAGAGAATGTATTACGGAAAGCAGCATGGAAAGAATATTGTAATCTACAAGAATGTAGGTTAAATTAGGTACGAAGACCTTGGAGGAATACGATGGTAAGGATACTATCAGACAGTACCTGTGATCTGTCAAAAGAGCTTTTGGAAAAATATAACGTCGGTATAATCCCTCTCTTTGTAAGACTTGGGGAAGATGAGTACCTGGACGGAATAAACATCACACCGGAGGATCTTTACAAGTGGTCTGATGAACACGGCGAGACACCTAAGACCGCCGCTCCCAGTGTAGAAGTTATCGGAAAGATGCTGGACCCCAAAGGGGATGATGAGTACGTGGTATTTGCCATTTCATCCTCCATGTCAGTCAGCTTTCACAATATAAGACTTGCAGCCGACAATTACCGTATGGCTGACAGAGTCCATGTAATAGATTCCGCAAACCTTTCAACAGGTATAGGACTTCAGGTCCTTCGTGCTGCTCAGATGGCAAAAGAGGGAAAGACAGCTGCCGAGATCGTTGCAGATATAGAAGCTATCAAGAGTAAAGTCAGGGCAAGCTTCGTTGTAGATACTTTGGTTTATCTGCACCGCGGCGGAAGATGCTCAGGACTTGCTGCTCTTGCCGGTACAGCCCTTAAGCTACATCCAAGGATTGCTGTAGCAGAAGGTGCCATGCATGCTGAAAAGAAATACAGAGGAAACAGCAAGAAGTATGTTATGGACTATGTAAAGGACATGGAAGCTGACCTTAAGAGCGCCAGAAAAGAGAGGGTATTTATAACCCATTCCGGCTGCGATGAAGAGATAGTAGATATGGTCAGGCAGTACCTTGAGGGTCTGAACCACTTTGATGAGATATTGGAGACCAGAGCAGGTTCTGTAGTTTCATCCCACTGTGGTCCGGGAACCTTGGGAGTATTGTTTATAGCGCAGTAACTAAGATGTCAGGGAGTTTTTTCCTGACATTTTTTTATTTGAGTGTTGACAATTGTTGAGCGGAGGTTTATATTCAACATATGAACAGTTATTCATATGTTGAAATGTTGAAGGGATAACGGAAAGGAAGAGCATATGTCCATAAATGATGTAGAGCATTGCGAAGTGGTGCATAAGCACAGTGAAGTGGTGCTGAAGGTTCACAGAGAAATGCCTGATGAAGATAAGCTGTATGACCTGGCTGAGCTTTTTAAGGTGTTCGGGGATTCCACAAGGATCCGAATCCTGTTTGCTCTATTTGAGCAGGAGATGTGTGTGTGTGATATAGCTGATAGCCTGGACATGACCCAGTCAGCCATATCCCATCAGCTTAAGATCCTGAAGCAGAGTAAGCTTGTAGGAAATCGCCGTGAAGGCAAGCAGATTATTTATTTTCTTGCAGATGAGCATGTAAGGACCATCATAGATCAGGGAATAAATCATATTGAAGAATAAAGAAAAGGAAAGGTGGAAAGAATTATGAAGAAAACATTTAAGTGTGAGGTTGATTGTGCAAACTGTGCAGCAAAGATGGAAGAGGCCGTAAAGAAAATCGATGGAGTTGTTAGCGCCAGAGTTAATTTCATGACTCAGAAGTTTACATTGGAGGCAGCAGACGACGTATTTGATAAGGTTTTTGATGATGCAGTAAAGGCTTGCAAAAAGGTTGAGCCGGACTGCTCTATCGAAAAATAAGATTAGGATTCCAGGAGGTCAACCATGACCAAGAAACAGAAAAAGACCCGAAACAGAATACTTATTGTGCTGGCACTTTTTGCCATCCTTCTTATCCTTGATAAGATCGGCATCCTTGAGCCACTGCCCTGGTTTGTTAAGCTTATCATTTACCTGATTCCCTATGGAATCATTGGATATGATGTCATCAGGAAGGCAGTCATCAATATCAGTCACGGACAGGTTTTCGATGAGAACTTCCTTATGATGATCGCAACCTTCGGAGCTTTTGGCATCGGAGAGTACTCAGAGGCACTGGCGGTAATGCTCTTTTACCAGGTGGGCGAACTTTTCCAGAGCTATGCGGTTGGAAAGTCCAGACAGTCTATAACTGATCTTATGAGTATTGCACCAGAGTATGCAAATCTTGTAGGTGAGGACGGCCAGGTAAATGAGGTTGACCCTGAGGAAGTAAGTGTAGGCGATATCATACTGGTAAGAGCAGGAGAGAAGATCCCGCTGGACGGTACAGTTATTGAAGGTGAGTCCTTTGTAGACACTGCAGCACTTACTGGTGAGTCTGTTCCCAGAAGGGCAGCAGAGGGCGACAGCGTTATCAGTGGCTGCGTAAACGGCGAAGGAATCCTTAAGGTAAAGGTTGATAAGGCTTACGAGGATTCAACTGTTGCAAGGATCCTTGATCTCGTTGAGAATGCCAGCAATAAGAAATCCAGAATGGAGAACTTCATCACAAGATTTGCCAGGTACTACACCCCGGTTGTTACTATCGGAGCAGTACTGCTTGCAGTGATACCTCCGCTTCTGGGCCAGATACCTTTTTCTGACAGCATAAGAAGAGCATGTATTTTCCTTATAGTTTCATGTCCTTGTGCACTGGTTATTTCGGTTCCTCTTGGTTTCTTTGGCGGAATCGGAGCATCCTCCAAGAAGGGTGTCCTTGTTAAGGGCAGCAACTTCCTTGAGGCTGTAGCACAGGTTGATACTGTTGTATTTGATAAGACAGGAACCATCACAAAGGGCGAGTTTAAGGTAAGCGAGATCGTACCTTCAACCCAGTCAGATATTACAGAAGACCAGCTCCTTTCTCTGGCAGCTTATGGTGAAATGTATTCAAATCACCCCATTGCCAGATCCATCCTTGCCTGCTTCGCTGAGCGCAACGACGGCGCAAAGCCTGATCCTTCTCACATTGATGAGGCTCAGACCAAGGAGATTGCAGGAAATGGTATCAGCACGATCCTTGATGGAAAAGAGCTTTTGGTTGGTAACGACAAGCTGATCAACGTCCCTGCGTCAATAGGTCTTTTAGATGAGGCCGCAGGCACTGTTGTCTACGTATCCTATGACGGCTTCTAGGCTGGCAGCATCGTGATCGCAGATGCTATTAAGGACGGAATCAAGGAGGGCATAGCTTCCCTCTACGACCTGGGAGTTAAAAGAGCTGTCATGCTCACTGGAGACAATGAGACAATTGCCCGGCATGTGGCTGATCAGGTTGGAATAAATGATGTGAAGGCAGGTCTTCTTCCCGCTGACAAGGTCAGTGCAGTTGAAAAAATGCTTTCAAAAGATGATAATGGTAACAGGCTTGCGTTTGTTGGCGATGGAATCAATGACGCTCCTGTACTAATGAGAGCGGATGTGGGAATCGCCATGGGATCTATGGGATCTGATGCTGCTATAGAGGCAGCGGATATTGTCATCATGGATGACGATGTCAGGAAGATCTCTTCAGTTATGAAGATCGCCCGTAAGACTGTAAGGATCGTAAAAGAAAACATAGTCTTTGCCCTCTCAGTCAAGATCATCATCCTTATTCTGGGCGCCCTGGGACTTACAACCATGTGGCTTGCAGTATTTGGAGATGTCGGAGTAGCAGTTATAGCAATACTTAATTCCATGAGGGCTTTAAAGGACTGATCCTCAAAAATTAACCCTCATGGAGGTAATATAGATATGCCAAGAGCAGAACTTTACGTTGGAGAGCTTTTGATGAAGATGGTCGCCAGACAGACCGGCGAGATCAGTAAGGTGGACTTCTCACCACAGAAACCGGCTTTCATCTCGCTTTCCTTCCCTGATGAACAGTTTCTGGAGAGATCCTCTCCGGAATCCCAGGGCGTAAGCTCTGCTTTTTTTACTGAGCTTATCAGGGACCTGGAGGTGGACAGGGATTGCAAGATGCACAAGTTCATCGCCCTTCGTCACGGGAAGGTGATCGCAGAGTGCGCCTTTGAACCCTATGACATGGAGATGTGGCATGTGACCTATTCCATGTGCAAGTCTGTCACAGGAATGGCCATAGGGATACTTATGGGTGAGGGTAAGCTTTCGCTGGATGACAGGCTTGGAGATATATTTGCCCCAAGGCTTGGCCCTCTTAGCATTTTCAGAAAGACGGTGACAGTAAAGAACCTTCTTACCATGTCCAGCGGCGTCGAGTTTAATGAGATCGGAGCTGTCAGTGGAAATGACTGGAGAAAGAGCTTTCTGGATGCTTCTTTTAAGTTCGATCCCGGAACCAGATTTGAATATAACAGCATGAATACCTACATGCTCTCTGCCATTGTGACTGAGATCACAGGACAGTCTCTCTTTGATTTCTGCAAGGAGAGGATATTTGATCCCATGGGCATCAAGAGAGTCTTCTGGGAGAGCTGCCCACAGAGCATCACAAAGGGCGGCTGGGGCATGTTCATGAGAATAGAGGATATGGCTAAGCTTGGTCAGCTCTATCTCCAGAAAGGCAGATGGAATGATCAGCAGATAGTGCCTGAGGAATGGGTTACTGAGTCTACCTCCTGGCAGATTGAGACAGGAAGCGATGACAATGCCCACTACGGCTATCAGCTTTGGATAAATGATGACAGACCAGGCTCCTTTGCCTACAACGGAATGATGGGCCAGAACGTGTTTGTTTACCCTGACCTTGACATGGTTGTGGTGACAAATGCAGGAAATGCGGATGTATTCCAGACCAGCAGCATGGCTGTTAAGATCCGTGACAGGATGAAGAATGAGATAGTGGTTTCTGATGAGCCGCTGTCTGAGGATTTTGTGGCTCTTTCTGAGCTTAAGGCTATTTGCAAATCTGTAAGCGGAAGAAATGCGGATTTCCCCGTTATCGCAGGAGGCGGTTGGAAAAACAGAACTGTAAAGATGACCACCGGCTCTACCAGAAACAGAGACATAAAGCTTCCGGGGAAGAGGCATGACTTCAAGTCCGCCGTTAGCTCTTTTAACATAAGAAATGAAAATCAGCTGATTCAGAAGTGGCTTACGAAGCTGGATGGGAAGGTATACGACCTGGATACCACGGGAGTAGGTCTTTTACCCATAATGATGCAGGTGGTCCACAACAACTTCACTGACGGAATGAGGAAGATCGGCTTCAGGCTCACTCCTGACAACGCCTTCTACATTGATATCTCTGAGGGTGAAGTGATCTACAAGCTCCGCTGCGGATTTGGGGGAAAAAGATATGTGAGCGACATAAACGTTCACAGCGAAAACTACAAGGTTTCTCTGGATTCTACGGTCACTACCGATGAGTACAACCGCCTCACTATAAGAAATGACATTTATTTCCTTGAAGAGGCCTGCATGAGGACCTTCAATATCTATTTCCTGGATGATGCAGTTGACAGGATAGACCGGAAGGGAACCTTTATTCATCCCTCGCTTCCCGGCGGTATAGAGATCAGGATGAGGGAGACTCCGGGAGCCGACATGCTCCATGACACCTTAAAGAACTTCAACATTGAGGGTACAGGCTGGGAGTCAGCTATTATCTCAAGGTTCATGAAGGGCGGTATGAAGGAAGCTATCGGTCACGCAGTGAACAACACTGTAGAGCCCACCATTTACGGACGTCTTGAGACTCCGGTGGACCTTTTGGGACTTGAGGACTCATCTGAGGGTAATCGGGAGGACCAGCTGCCCGGCACAGATGACCTCTTGATTGCAGAGACCCCTGAAAATGAGGTATCATGATATGTGATGATTGGGTCAAAGGTCTAAACCCATGACATGCTTGCATGTCAGAAAAGACCAGATAAGGAGGCACATAAATATGGAAAACAGAATGTATGAAAGGCTACTCAGATGCAAGGATGCAGTAAGGAAATATACTTCCTTTGAACCGGAGGTTGCTCTGGTACTTGGATCAGGCCTTGGAGCATTTGCAGAGAATATAGAGGTTGAGGCAGAGGTCAGCTACAGTGACATTCCGGGCTTCCCTGTATCAACAGTTCCAGGACATGCAGGAAAATTCATCTTTGGATATCTTGGAGAAGTTAAGATCGTTTGCATGAAGGGAAGAGTTCATTTCTATGAGGGCTATGATGTGGCAGACGTTGTAATGCCTGCAAGACTCATGGGACTTTTAGGAGCAAAGATTCTTTTCCTTACAAATGCAGCTGGCGGTCTTGGAGATGGCTTTAATGCAGGAGATCTGATGCTGATCACAGATCACGTATCAATCTTTGCACCAAATCCTCTTGTTGGACCCAATCTGGATGAGTTGGGACCAAGATTCCCTGACATGTCTGAGGTTTACAGAAAAGACCTTCAGGATATCATCAGAACAGTTGCAAAAGAGAATGACATTAAGCTCCAGGAGGGCGTATATGCTCAGCTTACAGGCCCTTCATTTGAGTCTCCTGCAGAGATCAGACTCCTTAAGAGCCTTGGCGTTTCTGCAGTTGGCATGAGCACAGTAAATGAAGCTATTGCAGCAAATCATATGGGGCTTAAGGTTTGCGGAGTATCCTGCATCAGTAACCTGGCAGCAGGACTTTCCGGAGAGCCTCTTTCCCACGGGGAGGTTCAGGAAGCTGCAGATAAGGCAGCACCTCTTTTCACTAAACTTGTAATGGAATCTATCAAGAGATTTTAATAGGGGGCTAAAGCATGAGAACTCGCTTTTTCAATGCAAGAATCCTTACCATGGAGCCGGGAAAAGAGATTTTTACCGGTGAAGTCTGGGTCAAAGAAGACCGTATAATATTTGCAGGAACTGAGGAAGAGGCGCGGACCTACTGCGACTCACATCAGGATGCAATCTTAGTTTGGGACAGGGAGATAGACTGCAAGGGCAATCTCCTTATGCCTGGATTTAAGAATGCCCACACCCATTCAGCCATGACCCTGATGAGATCCAAGGCTGATGACCTTCCGCTGCAGGACTGGCTTGGAACCCAGATCTTTCCTATAGAAGCCAAGATGACTGCAGATGATATATATCACCTGAGCAAGATTGCAATCATGGAGTACCTTACAAGCGGCATGACAGCTGCATTTGAGATGTATCTCACTCCATTCTCCGTTGCAGATTCCTTCAGGGACTGCGGCTTCAGGTGTGTGCAGACCAGCTGTGTAAATAATTTCTCCCAGTCTGTGGAGCTTTTAGAGAGATACTACAACGAGCTCAACGGAAGAGATGAGTATAATTCATTTATTCTTGGGGTCCATGCTGAGTATACCTGTTCAAAAGAGCTTTTGGAGCAGTGTGCAGAGCTGGCCAGAAAATATAAGGCTCCCTTCTGGGCTCATATCCAGGAGACAGAAAAAGAAACAAAGGAGTGCCAGGAACGCTATGGCATGACTCCTTTTGAATTCCTGGATTCTTTGGGGCTTTTTGAGTACGGCGGTGGCGGATACCACGTTATCTGGACCAATGAAAAAGACAGGGAGATCATGAAAAAGCGTGGTCTTTATGCTGTTACAAACCCGGGCTCCAACACAAAGCTGGCCAGCGGAATTGCACCAATTGACCAGTATCTTAAGGATGGAATTCCTGTGGCTATCGGTACTGATGGCCCTGCCAGCAACAACTGCCTTGATATGTTCAGAGAAATGTTCCTGGTAACAGGCCTGGCCAAGCTAAAGGACATGGATGCGTCAAAGGTTGATGCAGGAGAAGTCCTTAAGATGGCTACTGTGAACGGCGCTCATGCCATGGGACTTAAGGATGCTGACTATCTTGCAGAGGGCAAGCTTGCGGATATCATAATGATCGATATGCATCAGCCTAACATGCAGCCCGTCAACAACATCGTAAAGAACCTTGTTTACAGCGGAAGTAAGTCAAATGTCCTTATGACCATGATCGGTGGTATCATCCGCTATGAAAAGGGACAGTTCAATATCGGCGCAGACCCTGAAGAGATCTATGCTAAGGCAGCCGAAATATCAAAGAGGTTATATAGCTAAAATATGGAATTATATGCGATTCTGATAATTGTAGGGCTCTTTATCCTGGTGGCCTTTTTACTGGGACTAAGGGATAAGATAACTGCAGAAAAGAACCTGATAAAGATCCTTACAAGGATCTACGGACAGGCCCCCACCAAACACTATAAGAATGACGACATGGACCATGTGACGGGTTTTTACAGGAATCATCGGGGTGATTTCCAGATTGATGATACCACCTGGAACGACCTGAACATGGACGGTGTCTTCAAAAGACTCAACTACTGTCTTTCAGCAGCAGGAGAGGAGTATCTTTATTACATGCTCCGAACCCCTAAGCAGGAGGATGATTTTGAGAAGCTTGAAAAGCAGGTGGATTTCCTAAAGAAAAATGATGAGGACAGACGTAAAATTCAGCTGATATTTCACCGTATAGGGAATACCAGCAGATATTCAATCTACGATTACATTGATTATCTGGAGAAGTTTGGCAAGGGCAGCAATAACTTTCACTACATCATGCTTTTGGTGCTCCTTGGAGCTATAGTGCTGTGCTTTGTGAATTTCAACTATGGTTTTATAGCACTGATTATTCTTATGGTTGTTCAGATCATCTCGTATTTTAGGATAAAGAGTAATATTGATCCTTACCTGGTGACCTACAACTATATCATGAGAGTGCTCAGCTCCGTGAAGAATTTCTCTTCTCTTAAGCAGGATGTATTTGCAGAGGATATGGAGGAACTCAAAAAAGCAGCTGCAGAGTTCTCTTCCTTCAGGATGGGGGCAGATATTCTCCTTTCTCCCGCCAGAAACAATTCTTCCGGAAATCCTGTAGATCTTGTTATGGACTACATCCGCATGGTGACTCATCTTGATATCATCAAGTTCAATCAGATGTTCAGGATCATTGTGGAGAAGATGGATAAGCTGGATAAGATCCTGGAGATAACCGGCAGGATAGAAGCGTGTGTTTCTATCGCCTGCTTCAGGGCTTCCTTTGAGGGACGCTACGTTATACCTGAATTTGCTAAGGGCCCATATATGGGAAAAGAGCTTATTCACCCACTTATAGAAGATGCTGTAGCAAATGATATTGAAACGGGGAGAGGTGTTCTCCTTACAGGATCAAATGCTTCCGGAAAGTCCACTTTCCTTAAGACCTGTGCCATAAATTCTATACTTGCCCAGTCAATCCACACTGTTATCGGATCAGAGTACAAGGCAGAGTTTTACAGGATATTCTCCTCCATGGCACTTAAGGATGACATCTTTGAAGGTGACAGCTACTACATCGTAGAGATCAAGTCAATTAAGAGGATCCTTGATGCAGCGGCCCAGGAAGGCAGCAGAGTCCTTTGTTTTGTGGATGAGGTCCTTCGCGGAACCAATACTGTTGAGAGGATAGCAGCTTCCACCCAGATCCTTAAAAAGCTGGCAAAAGAGGGTGTTTCCTGCTTTGCAGCTACACATGATATTGAGCTGACAGCTCTTTTGAAGGAAGAATACGATATCTATCATTTCGAGGGTGATGTGACTGATAACGATGTACACTTTGATTACAAGCTAAAACAAGGCCCTGCCACCACAAGGAATGCCATCAAGCTCCTGGGAGTTCTTGGTTATGACGAGAATATTGTTCAGGATGCCCAGAAAATGGCGGATGATTTCCTGGTAAAAGGGAAATGGGCTGTAGAGCAGAACTACCTTAGAAAGGACATATATTAAATGCACGTGGAAATATATTCTGACGGGTCAGCCCGTGGTAATCCGGACGGTCCCGGAGGATACGGCGTTGTTATGCGCTATGTGGATTCCAAGGGGGAAGCCCACGAAAAGGAAATAAGCGCAGGCTATGATAAGACTACCAACAACCGCATGGAGCTTTTGGGTGCCATTGTTGGGCTGGAGAATCTTAACAGACCCTGCGAGGTAGATATGTACTCAGATTCCAAGTATGTCATCAGCGGCTTTAAGGAAGGATGGCTTAAATCCTGGATGAAGAACGGCTGGAAGACAGCTTCAAAAAAGCCTGTTAAGAACGTTGAGCTATGGCAGAGGCTCTTAAAGGCTGCAGAACCCCACAAGATCACCTGGAATTGGGTGAAGGGCCACGCAGGACACCCTGAGAATGAAAGGTGTGATGCTCTGGCAACTTCAGCAGCTGATGGTGATCCTGAGACTCTTTTGCACGACGACGGTGGGGATCTCAGGTAAGGGATTTAGATGATCTATTATATTGCAGACTGTCATTTCTTCCATGGGGCTCTCAATGAGAAGATGGATAAAAGAGGCTTTGGCAGCCCCGAAGAGATGAATGAATACATGATAAAAAAGTGGAATGACAAGGTCACCAGCCAGGATACGGTGGTTGTCATAGGAGATCTGTCCCTTGGGAAGGCTCCGGAGACGGCAGAACTCTTAAAAAGGCTTAAGGGCAAGATTGGCCTTATTGTGGGGAATCATGACAAGTACCTTAAGGCTGCAGATTTTGATACCTCCAGGTTTGAGTGGATAGACAACTACCGGGAGATAACCGATTCCCAGAGACAGGTAGTGCTCTGTCACTATCCCATACCTTTTTACAACGGCCAGTACAGGCTTCGTCACAACAAAGATCCAAAGACCTACATGTTATATGGTCATGTTCATGAAACCAGGGATGAAGTTCTTTTGCAGAAATTCATACAGCAGATACGGGAAACAAACTACACGCCCATTCACAGTGAGCATGAGAGCAAGATCCCCTGTAATATGATAAACTGCTTCTGCAAAAGGTCGGATTACGAGCCTCTTTCCCTTTCGGAGTGGATCCGGCTGGATAATCTGGATTCAAAATAAATTAACTTTATATAAAAATATTTTCAATCGTTTTTTCGCAAACAAAATAGTGATATAATTATTGTTGGACACGTTGATCATGCATCCAGAGAAATGAAGAACGGGGGCAATATGAGCGATAAGAAAAGACTTGTAACGCGTAGTGACTTTGATGGACTTGTTTGTGCAATGATCCTTAGGGAGTGCAATCTCATCGAAGAGATCAAATTTGTTCACCCCAAGGACGTACAGGACGGAAAGGTTGAGCTTTCCGATAACGATATCACCACAAACCTGCCTTACAACAAGAATGTTTTTATGTGCTTCGACCATCATGAATCAGAGCTGACCAGAAATGCAGATATGAAGAATAGCACAAACTGGTTTATTGAGGGCGATGCAAAGTCTGCTGCAAGGGTTGTTTACAACTACTACAAGAATGCCGGATATTCCCTTGACAGGATTTCTGATGAGATCATGACAGCAGTAGATAAGGGCGATTCTGCCGACTTTACTAAGGATGAGATCCTTGATCCTAAGGGCTGGGTTCTTATGAACTTCCTTATGGATGCCAGAACAGGTCTTGGAAGATTCCATAATTTCAGGATCTCCAACTATGATCTCATGATGGAGCTTATTGACTACTGTATCAACCACAGCATCGATGAAGTTCTTCAGCTTCCCGATGTTAAGGAGAGAGTAGACCTTTACAATGAGCAGTCAGAGCAGTTTAAGAAACAGTTAAAAGAAATATCTCACATGGAAGGCAAGGTTGTTGTAGTAAATCAGAAGGCGGCCGGAGACATCATTTATGCCGGAAACCGCTTCATGATCTACGCTCTGTTCCCAGAGGCTGAGATTTCAATTCATGTAGCCTGGGGCTTCAAAAAACAGAACACAGCTGTTATGATAGGTAAGTCCATCATAAACAAGGTTTCAAAGTTCAACATCGGAGAGATGTGCCTTGAGTATGGCGGAGGCGGACATGCCAATGCCGGAACCTGCCAGATCGACAATGACAAGATCGATCAGATTCTTCCGGAGATTATTGATAAGATCAACAACGGGTAATTTAAGTTTATGGTAGTAAATGAAACTAAAAAAGCTCTTATAGCTATGAGCGGCGGCGTTGACAGCAGCGTTGCCGCTATGCTTATGGTCAAAAATGGGTTTGATTGCATGGGCTGCACCATGCGCCTTTATGAAAATGACATGATAGGAGAGGACCTTTTCGGTACCTGCTGTTCCTTAAAAGATACTGAGGATGCCAGGCAGGTCTGCGAGCGGATCGGGATCCCTTACAACATCTATCACTACGAGATCCAGTTTCAGGACAAGGTGATAGAGCCCTTTGTGTGCAGCTATGAGCGCGGGGAGACGCCAAATCCCTGCATAAGATGCAACAAATATCTTAAGTTTGATATTCTCTATGAGAAGGCAAAAGAGCTTGGATATGATAATATAGTTACCGGCCATTATGCCAGGATTGAGGAAAATGACGGACATTTTTATCTGAAAAAGGCCAAGGACCTTTCTAAGGACCAAAGCTACGTATTGTACGACCTTACAGAGGAACAGCTTCGTCACACCTACTTTCCTTTAGGAGAGCTTACCAAGGTGGAAGCCAGGGAAATTGCTGATGAGAACGGCTTTGTCACCTCCCATAAGAAGGACAGCCAGGATATCTGCTTTGTGCCGGATGGCGACTACGCCGGCATGATAAAGAGGTACAGGAACAAGGAGTATCCTAAGGGGAACTTCGTGGACCTTGAAGGAAACGTTCTTGGAACCCATGATGGCATAATAAACTACACCATTGGACAGAGAAGAGGCCTTGGAATCCCGGCAGACAGGCGCCTGTACGTTAAGCGCATTGATTCTGACCGAAACGAAGTCATCCTTGCTGATGATGAGGATCTTTTTGAAAAAGAGCTTTTGGTAAGGGATTTCAACTGGATAACAGGTAACGCTCCGGAAGGTGAATTCAGGTGTCAGGCCAAGATAAGGTACAGACACAAAGAACAGCCTGCCACAGTCACAATTCTTCCGGAAGGAAAAGCCAAGATAGTATTTGATGAGCCTCAGCGCGCCATTACACCTGGACAGAGCGCTGTACTGTATGACGGGGATACGGTACTTGGAGGCGGAATCATCTGTCTATAGATCTAAGAAAAGGGGAGAGTAAATGAAAAAAGACAACATAATCCTGATAGGTATGCCCACATCAGGAAAGAGTACAATGGGCGTAATATTAGCCAAGATTCTTGGCTATAACTTTATTGATGCTGACCTGGTGATCCAGGAGCAGGAGGGAAG
>CAMVRW010000025.1 GCA_947169985.1 uncultured Butyrivibrio sp.
TGGGAGGAGGCGGATATGATAAAGTTTGAAAACATCAATAAGGTCTTTACTCAAAAGAAGAATACAGTCAATGCTCTTCAGAATATAAACCTTGAGATCGAGACGGGTGATATATTCGGGATCATCGGATTCTCAGGAGCAGGTAAGAGTACACTTCTTCGAACCATCAATGCCCTGGAGAAACCAACCTCAGGAAGAGTGATAGTAGATGGAGATGATATTTACAGCCTTAATGCAAAAGAGCTAAGGGCCAAGAGAAAGACCATCGGAATGATCTTCCAGCAGTTCAATCTCCTGGAGACAAAAACAGTATACGAAAACGTAGCACTTCCTCTTAAGCTCAAGCACACACCAAAGAAAGAGATAGAGGAAAAGGTAAACAAGATTCTTGAGTTCGTAGAACTTGAAGATAAGAAAGATGTCTATCCCAGTAAACTCTCAGGTGGGCAAAAGCAAAGGATCGGTATAGCAAGAGCTCTTGCTACAGAGCCTTCAATCCTTCTTAGCGACGAGGCCACAAGTGCTCTGGATCCAAAAACTACAGATTCGATATTAGCTCTTTTAAAGAAGATAAACAGGGAGCTGAACATCACAATAGTGATCGTTACCCATGAGATGAATGTGATCTCCAGCATCTGCAATCATGTGGCAGTCATGGAGGATGGAAGGATAGTTGAGCAGGGCAATGTCATTGATATCTTCAGCGAACCTCAGGAGGAGATCACAAAGAACTTCGTAAAGACAGTTATCCAGGATGAAGTTCCGGAGCTTCTGATGAAGAGTGTTTACGAAGATAAGAGAAACTACAAACTTCTTAGACTTAAGTTCCTAAGCTCAGACAGCACAGAGTCGGTAATAGCCCAGGTTAATAAGAAGTTTGATATTGAGACAAATATTCTTTTTGCAAATATCAGTGAGATCCAGGAGAGGATCCTTGGAATACATATAGTACAGATAGTTGGTTCAGACAAAGAGATAGCAAGAGCGGAGCAGTACTTCACACTGCACGGCGTAGGTTATAAAGAACTTGACGGAGAAGAAGAACTTCTCAGAGAGGTGGGTTAAATGGCACAGTTAGAACAGTTTTTGGGAATCCCAATGGAAAAGATATATACCGCTATCCATGAGACAGTATACATGGTAAGCATTTCACTTCTGATCGGTACAGTGCTTGCGTTCATCATTGGTATAGCTTTAGTCTTCACCAAAAAAGGCGGACTGTATGAGAACAGGATAATCTACACTTTGATCAATGTGGTGATAAATGTAATCCGAAGCACACCTTTTGTGGTACTCCTTGTGGCAGTGATGCCCCTTACAAAGGCCATAATCGGAACCAGAATCGGGCCCACAGCAGCAATCGTACCACTTACTATTTTCATCGTACCTCTTTTATCGAGGCTGATTGAAAATTCCCTGCTTGATACGGGAAAGGGAATCTATGAGGCAGCAAAGTCCATGGGTGCAACACCCTTCCAGCTGATATTCTACTTCATTCTTCCCGAGGCAAAGGGCTCACTTATCCTTAGCCTTACAACCGGAATTGTGGGACTTATTGGTTCAAGCGCAATGGCAGGATATATCGGCGGAGGCGGAATCGGAAGTCTGGTTCTCAACTATGGTTACAACAGATTCAACTTTGAACTCATGTACAGTCTTGTAATATTCCTTATCATCATAACCCAGGTAATACAGAGCCTTGGAAGCAATCTTGCAATTAAAGCAAGAGTAAGTCAGTAAAACAGATAACTAAGAAACTAAGCGCTTAGCGCTCAGAATAAAAAAAGTGGAGGAAAAGAATATGAAAAAATCAACATTTGTAAAGAAGATCACAGCAGTAGCACTGGTTGGGGCAATGACCGTTATGTCACTTACAGGATGCGGAGCAGCAGCTAAGGCTGATGCCAAGGGAACAGATTCAGATAAAAAAGCTTTAGTATATGCAAAGGGTATTGGACCCTATACAGAACTTTTTGAGGAAGCAATCATTCCTATCCTTGAGAAAAAGGGATACACATTTACAGTTTCAGAGCTGGATCTTAACCAGGCTGATGCAGCAATCACAGCAGGCGATGCAGATGTGTCTGTTGAACAACACTCAGCATTCATGAAGGCATACAATGAGCAGTCAGGCGGAAATCTTGTGGCGCTTTCAAAGATCCCAACAGTTCCTGCTTCAGTATTCTCTGAGAAGCACAAATCACTTGATGAGATCGGTGAGGGCCAGGTAATCGCAATCCCTCAGGATGCAGGCAACCAGGCAAGAGCATTTGTAATGCTTCAGGATCTTGGATGGATCAAGCTTAAGGACGGCACAAACTTTGCAACAGCATCTGTAGAAGATGTGGAGTCCAACCCTAAGAATCTTGAGTTCTACGAGCTTCAGACATCCTATATTGCAACAAGCCTTGCAGATTTTGACTATGGCGTTATCACAGGTAGTGTTGTTTATAACGCAGGTATCGATCCTTCAACAGCTCTTTTCAATGAGAATCTCTCAGAGGACTTCTGGCTTCAGGTTGTAGTGAATGCAGACAATGCTGATTCCCAGTGGGCAAAAGACATTGTGGATGCATACCAGTCAGAGGAGTTCCTTAACTGGATCAAGGAGAACAACGGACCTAAGTACAACAAGCTCTGGTCAATTCCAAGCTACAACTGATAACGGCAGAAAAGAGGACGGAACATGGATGCTATAGAGAAAAAGATAATCGAAATCATCGATTCACATAAGGATGAACTTATAGATTTTGCCAGGGACGTGTATGATCACGCAGAGCTTGGCTACAAGGAGTTCAGGACAGCAGAAAAGTTTGCTTCCTTAACTAAGAACCTTGGCCTTGAAGTCACAGAAGGACACGCTGTAACAGGTGTAAAGGCATATCTTAATCAGGACAAAAAAGATAACGTAAGTCTTGCGCTTATCGGAGAACTGGATGCCTTAAGGATTCCAAAACATCCACATTTTAATCAGGAGACTCAGGGGGCACACTGCTGCGGACATCATGCTCAGCTTACAGGAATTGCAGGAGCTGCCATTGCTTTATCGGATCCTGAAATTGCAAAGGCCCTGGATGGACAGGTAGTATTCTTCGCGGTACCTGCTGAGGAGTACGGCGAGGTTGAATTTAAGAATAAGCTTAAGGATGAAGGCAAAATAAAGTACGGCGGTGGTAAGTGCGAACTTATCAGGATTGGAGCCTTTGATGATATTGATCTTTCAATCGCTCATCACAGTAACAACAGCGATAAGATCACCTTCAGCCAGAGAACCAATAATGGTTTTGTAAGCAAAGTGATTAAGGTACATGGAAAGTCAGCTCATGCAGCAGCTGCTCCGGAGGAGGGAATCAACGCACTTAACGCAGCATCCCTTGGTTTGGCGGCTCTTGGCTATCACAGAGAGACCTTTAAGGATACAGACCACGTAAGGATCCATCCAATCCTCACAAGAGGTGGAGACCTGGTCAATGTCATTCCTGAAGAGGCTGTTGTAGAGACCCTAGTCAGGGCAGGAAATGCAGAAGCAATAATCGATGCAGCTAAAAAGACTGACAGAGCTTTCTTTGCAGGTGGCGCTGCTTTGGGAGCTACAGTTGAGATCGAGACAATGCCCGGATACCTTCCAACACTTCCGGTTACTCCCCACGCAGAACTGGTGGAGGCAGCCAGGGTGGCAGCTGGCGATAAGTATGAAGTTGAAGTGACGGATGATGCAGGACAGTTCAGCGGCGGCTCAACAGACGTCGGAGATGTTCAGCATATCCAGCCGGTATACACCTTCGGAACCGGTGGAATTGAAGGCAGATTCCATGGTGATGACTTTAATGTGGTTGATGAGGAGCTGGCATATATCGAAACTGCAAAGGTTTTTGCTTTAGGGGCATACAGATTCCTTAGAGACAACGCAAAAGTCGCAAAAGAGGTTGTAGCAGACTACAAGCCTAAATACACAAAGAATGAGTATGTAGAGCTTCTGGATTCCTTTATCAAGACTGAGATTAAAGAGTTTGACTAAGATGTTATAAATGGGTAGGAGAGAATCATGGGGAAAGAAAATGCAGGGCAGCACATTTCGGAAGAAGTGTGGGCAAGAATAAAGGATCAGGTTGAAAGCCTGAAATACGGAACTGTTACGATCACTGTCCATGATGGCAGGATAACACAGGTTGAAACCAGTTCTAAAGAAAGATTCTAAAAAAGTGGGAGTGATGAAAAATGGATTGTAGCGGATGCAACAAGTGCACAGATGTTAATTGCAGTATAGAGACTAAGTGCCAGCAGCTTGACAGGAGCCTTTTGGATAAATGGGGCGCAATAAGTTACCCCATATATCAGACAGCTACTTTTGCACACCCGGGGCTGGGAGACAGCACCGGGTATGACTATACCAGGATGCAGAATCCTACAAGGAAGCAACTGGAGTCTATAGTAGCTTATCTTGAAAGTGGTATTGATGCCATTGCCTTTGCAAGCGGAATGGCAGCAATCGCTACTGTCATGGAGCTGTTTAACCCCGGGGATCACTTCATTGTGGACGCTGATCTGTACGGTGGAAGTATAAGGCTCTTTAACGAAATAAGCATAAAGAACGGTCTTGAGTATACAGCGGTAAGCCTTAGCAGTGAGGATGTGAGACCTTACATAAAGGAAAACACAAAGGCGATTTATCTTGAAACTCCCACTAATCCTATGATGAATGTCACAGACATTCAGGAGCTGGCTGAGATTACCAAAGAGAAAGGTATTTTACTTATAGTAGATAATACTTTTCTGTCCCCATATTTTCAGAACCCACTGAAACTGGGAGCTGACATTGTTATCCACTCAGGAACCAAATTCCTGGGGGGACATCATGATACCATTGGCGGATTCGTTGTTGTAAAGGATGAAAAGCTGGATGAAAGATTAAGGTTCATCTATAAGACAACAGGCGCAGGACTGTCACCTTTCGATAGCTGGCTGATACTTCGTGGAATAAGAACTCTGGCGGTTCGCCTGGACAGAGCTCAGGATAATGCTTTGGCGCTGGCCAAATACCTTAAGACAAATAAGCATGTGACAAAGGTTATTTATCCCGGCTTACCGGAACACCCCGGTTACAGCATTATGAAAAAGCAGGCCAGAGGCTTTGGTGCTATGGTTACCTTTGAAGTGGACTCCGCGGAGTTTGCACATGAGGTTTTGAACAATGTACAGCTTATCTATTTTGCTGAGAGTCTTGGCGGTACGGAGACTCTTATAACATATCCCATCACCCAGACTCACGCAGATGTCCCCAAAGATGTCCTGGAAAAGAACGGGATCAATGACAGAGTTTTAAGGCTTTCTGTGGGCATTGAAGGAATAGCAGATCTTATCTGTGAGTTCAACAGAGTGTTTGCGATTGCTGAGAAAGAAACCACAAAAGGGTAAAAGTTTTTATTATATGCAGCCATAAGTAATACTTGATTTTCCGGTAACGGTGGCTGTGTTAGAATTCATCTAACATAAAGAAAACCGACCGGTCAACCGGAGGCTTACAAATACTTCATTTCATTCGTGGAGCACTTTGTAAACCTCCGGTTTTTCTTTTAGGTAAAAGGTGAAAATCAAAATGACAATCACAGCAGATTTTTTCAAAGGATATGAAAACACGGAAGACCCGGAAATGGATTTTCGAAGGAGAGAAAGAGAAAAGGTAAGCTTCTACAGATCAGGAGCCATTAAAGCTGTATACCTGAATGAACAGATAAGGATTGAAACCTGGTACGGAGAAATAAGTGCAGAGCTCATAACCTTTTATGAAGATTCTTCTATAAAAAGGATTTTTCCCAGATACGGAAAGATCGGAGCTTATTGGACTGAAAAAAATGAAGCTGAGATCACCGAATATTCAGAGCTGGAAGTCGGAGGCGTGGTTTATAGATGTAGACCTCAATGCCTGTACTTTTATCCTGACGGAAAGCTAAAGAGTATAACAATCTACAACAGTGACATCCTGACAGTAAAAACCAAGTATGGAGAGATCAGGACAAACATAGGAGTTTCATTTTACAGGTCGGGAAAGATAAGAAGTATTGAACCGGCATTTAAGACAGAGATTGAATACAAGGGAAAAAAGATCAGACCCTTCAACTTTTTTGCAGACGGAATGCATGCTGATAACAACTCGCTGGTACTTGACGAGGAGGGCTACATCCTAAGCTACATCTGATAGAGGGAGTAAGGCAAATGTACAATAACTCAAATGCACTACAGGAACTGAATGATCCGCTGGAGCACATTTCAAATCAGCACCCCTGTTTCGGAAAGGGGCCCAATCTTAACAAAGGAAGAATTCATCTTCCAGTAAGCCCTTCCTGTAACATACAGTGTGCCTTCTGTAACAGAACAAGAAATAAGGACGAGAAAAGACCTGGAGTTACCTCAGAAATACTAACTCCAAATGAGGCAGCAGAAATACTTGATAAAGCCTTGGAACTTTGCCCGGAAATAACCGTAGCAGGAATTGCAGGCCCGGGAGATACACTTGCTTCTGATTACGCCATAGAGACCTTCAATATCATAAAAGAAAAACATCCGGAGCTTATAAATTGTCTCAGTACAAATGGACTTTTGCTTGAAGAAAGAGCGCAGGAGCTTATAGATGCAGGGGTCAAGACCGTAACGGTAACAGTAAATGCTGTTGATCCGGAAGTTTTACAACATATATGCCTTTGGATAGTTAAGGACGGAGTTACTTATACCGGAATAGAAGGCGCAAGAATCCTGATAGATGCACAGCTTCGAGGAATTAAGAAGATAAAAGAGCTGGGAGCAATGATTAAGGTTAATACAGTTCTTTGCCCTGGAATAAATGATGAACATGTTGAAGAAGTTGCAAGAACTGTTTCAGAGCTTGGAGCTGATTTTATGAATATCATTCCGCTGATACCACAGCATAAGCTCTCACATCTACAGGAACCGGATTGCATGATGCTTCATGAAGCCAGGATGAAGGCAGAAAAATATATAAGGGTCTTCAGACATTGTCAAAGGTGCAGAGCTGATGCAGCAGGAATCCCGGGAAAGGTTGAGATATCGGATCAGCTTTATGACATAAAGAAGCTTAATGCTAAAAATACTTTTTCACATGGATAAGGAAAGCAGAAATGAAATATAAAGTGGCACTGGCAACTTTCACCGGGGAAAACATAGATCTTCATTTTGGAAGGTGTTCCAAGTTTCAGGTGGCTGAGATCACAGACAACGAAGAGTGGAATTTTGCTGATGAAATAGATACAGGACTTGCCTGCGACGGAGGATGTGATCATGAACATATTAAAGATGTGGCGGATAAGCTCAGCTCATGCAAATACGCACTTTCAGCCAGAATAGGCCCCGGTGCTGCGAGAGTTCTTTTAGATAAAGGGATAAAGGCCCTTGAAATAGAAAATGAGATTGGCGCTGCAATTGAAAAACTAATGGTATATGACAGGGCTCATAACACCTGATTTTGAGGTTGAGAATAAACATATTACAGAAATGGAGGAGAAATTGAAAAAATGGCACAGTTAAGGCAGATTGCAATTTATGGAAAGGGTGGAATCGGAAAGTCCACAACAACACAGAACCTGACAGCAGGACTTGTTGAAAAGGGCCAGAAGGTCATGGTAGTAGGATGTGACCCTAAGGCAGATTCAACCAGACTTTTGCTTGGAGGCCTTGCTCAGAGAACTGTTCTTGACACATTAAGGGAAGAAGGAGACGACGTTGATCTTGACAGCATCCTTAAAGAGGGCTTTGGCGGAACGAGATGTGTAGAGTCCGGTGGCCCGGAACCCGGCGTAGGATGTGCAGGACGCGGAATCATTACATCTATAGGTCTTCTTGAACAGCTGGGAGCTTATACAGAGGATCTTGACTATGTATTCTACGACGTACTTGGTGATGTTGTGTGCGGTGGTTTCGCGATGCCTATCCGAGAAGGAAAGGCTCAGGAAATCTATATTGTTGCCAGCGGTGAGATGATGGCTCTTTATGCAGCAAACAATATTTCAAAAGGTATAGCAAGATATGCCAAGACTGGCGGAGTAAGACTTGGTGGAATCATCTGCAACAGCAGAAACGTTGACAGAGAGTTGGATCTGCTCAGGGCTTTCTCAAAGGAACTTGGAACTAAACTCATATACTTTGTTCCTCGTGACAATGTGGTACAGCATGCAGAGATCAATAAGAAGACAGTTATTGAATATAAACCTGAATCAAATCAGGCTCAGGAATACAGAAACCTTGCGGAAGCAGTCATGAACAATACAGATCTTGTTATTCCAAATCCAATGTCTCAGGAGAGATTAGAGGAGATCCTTTCAGAGTTTGGACTTATGGCTGATGATTATCAGATTTAAAACAGTAGAACTAAAAATTTTAATACACAAATTTAGGAGGAAGATTATGAAAAAGAGAAAGATTTTTGCGTTGTTATTAACATCAGTTTTATCACTTCAGGTTGTGGCATGTGGCAGTGCCGAAGGCAGCGAAGTTGCAAGTGCTGAGAATGCTCAGTCATCAGAGGGAAATGATGCTTCTGAGAGCAGTGCTTCAAATCACATAGTTATTGGCTGCAATATTTCAGTTTCAGGTGTAAATGATTATCTGGATGAGGATGATCACCTGACGGGGGCTACGGTTGAACTTATGAGGGCAATTGATGAAAAGCTTGAGGATTATGAATTTGAGTATGTTCCAACATCCTTCGACGATGTGTTTGTTGGAATCGAGGCAGGAACCTATCAGGGGGGCGAGGCAAACTGCTTCTTAACAAAAGAGAGAATTGAGAAATATGCAATTCCAAGTGAGAACATTGGTGCAAGCTATATCGGACTTCTCGTAAAGAAGGAGCTTGGGGATCTTACGAGTTTTGAGGATGTTGCTAACAGACAGAAGAGTGACGGACTTACTTTCTACTCAATGCAGGCTGGAAACGGTCTTACATACCCTGTAGAAGTTTACAATGAACAGCATCCTGACAACCAGATTGTATTTGAGTACACATCAGAAAACACAAACAGTGAAGTTAATAACTGGATCATCAACGGTAGATACGATGTTGGTCTTGCACTGTACTCAAACTGGCTTACAAACTATGTGGCTGAGGATGGAGCATACCATGATGCAGTAGATGACCTTGTATGGATCCCAATCCAGATAGTTGGTGTATACAACCTGTTCAATAAGGACAAGGTGGATCAGAAGTTCCTGGATGCTTATGATGCAGCACTTAAGGAGCTCAAGGCATCAGGCGAAGCTCAGGAGATCAGCAAGAAATTTTACGGCTACGATCCTTTTGAAGAGGATATCAAGAACTTAACAGAAGAATAAAGATGGGGTTAACTTATGGCTATCAATTTATCAACAGGAGCACCGGTTATACGTGAACGAAGATTAAGTTCAATACTAAGCTATAACGGAACAGCTTCAGATTTAAATGAGAAATCCAAGAATTCAGAGTTAAAGTGTTCCGGCAGACGCTACGGTCAGTGTAGCGACTGCCAGGAGGGATGCGCACAGTCGATGGCTTCTTATGTAAGAGGCGGGGCAGTGGTGTCGCATGCACCTATAGGATGTTTTGCAGCCGGTGACAGTGTAAGAGATAATGCCGGACGTGCTGTGTCAGCAGCAAGAAACAAGGGCGATTTTTCAAACACTGCTATATGCACCAATATTCAGGAAAAAGATACTGTATACGGAGGAATGGAAAAGCTTCGTAAGGCTCTTCGTGAAGCCTACAAGAGACAGAATCCCTCAGTCATTTTTATCACAACTTCCTGTGCTTCCGGAATCATCGGTGATGATGTGGAGTCTGTAGCAGACGAAATGGAAGAAGAGCTGGGGGTTCCAATTGTTCCAATAGCCTGCGAAGGCTTTAAGTCGAAGGTTTGGTCCACAGGCTTTGATGCTACATTCCATGGCATATTGAAGAAGATTGTCAGGGAGCCAAAGGAGAGAAAGAAGGATGTGGTAAATATCTTCAATTTCGAGGGTACGGACACTTTCACACCACTTCTTGCAAAGCTGGGCCTTAAGACCAATTATGTTGTTCCCCTTGCAACCTATGAGGAACTGGCAAGCCTTTCAGAGGCAACATGTTCCGCTCAGATATGTGAGACACTTGCAACCTATATCTCTCACGGCCTGGAGGAGAAATTTGGAGTTCCTGAAGTAAAGGCTCCTGCACCATACGGAATTAACTGGACCGATGAATGGCTAAGAGAGATTGCAAGGCTTACAGAAAAAACTGATGTTGTTGAGTCAGTAATTGAAAGTGAGCATGCCAGAATTGCAGATGAGCTTAAGGAGCTTAAAGAGAGATTTGAAGGCAAGAGCGTTTATATCCTTGCTGGTGATGCTTATACCTACAACCTTTCAAATCTTGTTAAGGATCTGGGGCTTAAGATCGCAGGTGTAACTGCTCTTCATCATGATCAGAAGGCTGATTCCGGTGAGGTGAATATCCTAGAGAAGCTTGTTGAATCAGCAGGAGATATCCAGAACTTTAATGTTTGTAATAAGCAGCCCTATGAGGTTGTAAAGATCATAAAGAAGATCAATCCTGATTATCTTATCGTAAGACATCAGGGACTGACAGTACTCGGCTATAAATTAGGAATACCTACTATTTTTGAAGGAGATGCAAACTACTCAATCGGATATGATGGAGTGATCCGTCTTGGTAACAGACTGTGGGAAGCATATCTTACCAGAAAGTTCAATGAAAACGTTGCTGCCCATTCGGAATTCCCGTACACAGACTGGTGGATGAACGAAGTGGATGATCCCTTCTATTTTGAAAAAGGAGGAAAGAAGGCATGAGTTCGATCATAGAAAAGCCTAGGTTCTCCTGTGCACTTGCAGCACAGCAGACAGTTCTGGCAATTCCGGGAGCAGCACCTATCATTCACGCAGGTCCAGGATGTGCGTCTAAGGCTTCAGGATTTGCGGGAGTTCAGGCGGGACAGCAGGGAGAAGGTTACGCCGGAAGAACCCATGTATCCTGTACCAATGCAGGGGAGAAGGAAGTTGTATTTGGTGGAGAAAAGAACCTTGAAGAACTGGTATCAGGTGCCCTTCAGGTTGTTAAGGCAGATCTCTTTGTAATCTTATCTGGATGTACAGCAGGTATCATCGGAGATGACAGTGCAGGCGTTGCGGGAAGATTTGCAAGAAATGGTGATCCGGTTGTCGGTGTAGACACAGCAGGCTTTAGAGGGAATAACTATTTCGGTCATGAGGTTGTTGTTAAGGCAATCATTGACCAGTATGTAGGAAAGGTTGAGCCTTCGGTTGAAAAGGGGCTTGTTAATCTTTGGGCTTCTGTTCCATTTCAGGATGCATACTGGAGAGGTGACCTGGAAAATCTTAAAGGGGTTCTGGAAAAGCTGGGGCTTAAGGTCAACGTCCTGTTTGGGCCTTCATCCGAAGGTGTAAGTGAGTGGAAGACAATTCCAAATGCACAGTTCAACCTTCTTGTAGGACCATGGGTAGGTCTTTCGATTGTAAAGCATCTTGAGAAAAAATATGGAACACCATATTTCCATTATCAGACCCTTCCTGTAGGAGCTCAGGAAACAAGCAAGTTCCTTCGTGAGGTAGGAAAATTTGCAGGTTTTGACTCTGAGGTGGTTGAGAATGTGATCAAAAAGGAAGAGAAGAGATTCTATGATTACTTCATCTCATTCACAGATTTTGTGGCAGAGCAGAGGAATATTCTTCCTTATCAATTGTATGTAGTTGGCGACAGTCTTTACACCTCAGGAATTACATCTTACCTGACCAATGAGCTGGGATTTTTGCCACAGGGAGTCTATATAATTGATGATCCATCACCGGAGCGAGAGGAAAAAATAAAGGCAGCCTTTGAAGAGAGCACTGAGAATGTTGGGGAAATCATCAGATTTGAAGCTGATGGTGGACTTATCACCAGAAGTATCCAGGAAAAGATTGGAGCCAGCAAAAAGGCAATTATCTTTGGAAGCTATTGGGAAAAGAATATTTCGAAGGAGACAAATAATTATTTTGTTAACCTTAGCCTTCCAATCGCAACTGAGATAATCACATCTTCCAGTTATGCTGGCTACGAGGGTGGTCTGCACCTTATCGAAAAGATCTACAGCCTGGCATTTAACAGAGGAAATCTTTCATCAAGGACACACGTGGAGTAATTCTATGCGATTTAAATTAAGCACATTTTTTGAATATCTGGTCAAGCTTTTGCCTTACCTGAAGGTTACCTTTACATATGCAGGTCTTTCACTAGTCTTTGGAATTGTATTCGGATTTTTGTTTGCGGTTTTCAAACTTGGAAAGAGCCGTATATTAAGGGGCATTGCCAATGTATATACGGCTATCTTCCGATCTGTTCCGCCGGTGGTGCTTCTGTTTCTTGTATACTACGGAATACCCATGGCAGCTGAGGCAATCACGGGGAAAAGCATGGGAAGAAAGGAACCGATCCTGTTTGTTATCATAACCGTAACTTTACTGGCAACAGCTTCCCTGACCGAGATAATGCGAAGTGCATATAAATCTGTGGACAAGGGGCAATATGAAGCTGGCGTAAGTATAGGCCTTACGGAGATCCAGACATTCTTCAGGATAGTGTTCCCTCAGGCTTTACTATATGCCCTTCCGAGCCTTGGTAACCTGGTAATCTATCTTATAAAGGAAGGAAGCCTTGGATTTACTATCGGTCTGGTAGATATTTTTGGGAAAGCAAATACGCTTAATCAGAACACGTACAGTAACCATATCTTAGAGATCTATATAGCACTGGCAACTATCTACTGGGTGGTTGCAATAGCAACAGAAAAGCTTCTTAAATATGCGGAGCAGAAAGTTAAGCGGGAACTGGGGAGAGCATAAAATATGTCACTTAATACTGAATTTATTTACAATACCTTTTTCCTGGTGTTAAAGGGTGTTCCGGTCACAATGAAGATTGTTGGAGTAGTTCTTTTGATATCGCTCTTTTTTGGATTTTTATTTGCAGTAGTCAGAACAAACAGCAATGGCATCTTTTCAAAAATATTAGGTGTGTATGTTTCTTTTGCAAGAGGGACTCCGGTGATGGTTCAGATCTACCTGATATATACCGCCCTTCCAACGGTTCTAGCACCGTACTTTAAGGAAAAGGGAATTGCCTTTGATGTCTATTCTATAAAGGGAATGACTTATGCGTACTTCATCTTTTCATTTGGCATGATACCTGTAATGTCTGAGATGTTCAGGGGAGCCCTTAGTTCAATTGATAAGGGACAGCTTGAAGCAGCCAAGGCAATAGGACTTAGCGTTATTCAGGGCTATAGAAGGATCATTCTGCCCCAGGCACTGGTTAAAACATTGCCGGTGCTTTGCACAAACATTACAGGACTTGTAAAGCTTAGTTCGCTGGCCTTTGCAGTTTCTGTATTTGAGATCATGGGAATTGCCAAGACAGAAGGTGCAAAGTACACCTGCTATGTGGAAGCCTATCTTATCATTGCAGTCTTGTATGTTGCGTTAAACCTGGGCATAGAGGTTATTTTTAAGTTGGTGGAGAAGAGGATTAAAATATATGCTTAAACTGGAGGACGTTCACAAGGCCTTTGGAAAGAATCAGATTCTAAAAGGCGTGGATATTGAAGTAAATAAGGGAGATGTAATTGTAATTCTTGGCCCCAGTGGTTCGGGGAAAACCACTTTGCTGAGAAGTATCAATTTCCTTGAAAAGGCTGATAAGGGAAAGCTTACACTGGACGACAGGGAAATGGATATGCATCACTCCTCAAGAAAAGACATTTCATATGTGAGGAAAAATACAGCTTTTGTGTTCCAGAACTATTGTCTTTTCAATAATAAGACTGTTCTGCAAAATGTCACTGAGGGTCTCATAGTTGCCAGAAAGGTTCCTAAAAAGGAAGCAGTGGAAACTGCCATCAGCGCACTAAAAAAGGTAGGGCTTGAAGATAAGCTGGATATGTATCCTGCTCAGTTATCCGGAGGAATGCAGCAGCGAGTAGGAATAGCGAGGGCTATTGCTGTTAATCCTAAGGTCATCCTCTTTGATGAACCAACCTCAGCTCTGGATCCTGAGCTTGTTGGAGAAGTTCTTTCAATCATCAAAAGGCTCGCTAAGGAAGGTACCACCATGATAGTAGTGACTCATGAGATGAGCTTTGCAGAGGATGTTGCAAATAAGGTCATCTTTATGTCTGACGGTGTGGTTGTTGAGCAGGGGTCACCAAAAGAGATCTTTTATAAACCTAAGGAAGAGAGAACAAAGCAGTTCCTTAAGAGAATCCTTCCTGTGTCAGATTATGTGATTTAAAAGAAATGCCTTCTAAGGGGAAGAGTAATGGGATACAAAATAGCAGTGGCGTCATCAGACGGAGTGTTTTCTGATCTGGAATTTGGTATGGCGGATCAGTTCTATATTTATGACGTTGACGATGAAAAGAATATCACCTTCAGCGAAATCCGAAAGTATGTACAGGAAAAGGCTGGAGAACTGCAGGAACCGGACCTTTCTGAGCTTAAGGAACCCACAGGAAGTTGCGGGAATCCGGGCAACAGATGTGGTAAGGGCGCCGAGAAGAAGGTAGAACTCATCGAGGACTGTCGCTGCATTATCTGTTCCCATATCGGGCCTAAGATGAGCAAAAACTTTACAGTCAGAGGAATATCTGTATTTGATATCGAGGGAGGGATAGATCCGATCATAAATCGGATTGCGGATTACTATAAAAAGAAATAATAGTTCGTGATTTAAGTCAGCTGTGATATAGTAGTGTGTATAAAAATCCAAAGGGGTGATATACATGACTATATTACAGCTTAAGTACGTTATAGCCATTGATGAAGAGTGTTCCATGAGAAAGGCAGCAGACAGGCTCTATGTTTCACAGCCCGGTCTTTCAAGCGCTGTCAGGGATCTGGAGAACGAGCTTGGCATCCAGATATTTGAAAGAGTCCACAACGGTGTTGTTACAACAG
>CAMVRW010000026.1 GCA_947169985.1 uncultured Butyrivibrio sp.
GGCTTATCCATAACCGCCTCTGAAAAAGCTTTATACTCCTCTTTAGTCCAGAACAGCATCTCCTTTGGAGCGCCTATTTTCACATTTCCAGCTACTCTAGCCGGATTAGTCCTCAGTCCGTAATACTTCATAGCATGATTGAAAATAGCACTCAGCTGATTATGCATAGCCTGGATATATGTTTTCTGAAACTTTATTCCATCCTCATTCTCACCATCTATCATCTGATTCTGCCATTTCATTACCATCTTGGGAGTTATGTCAGTAAGCTTAATATCTTTGAAATATGGTAGAATCTTCGTTCTTACCATATGTTCCTTAGTACGCCACGAATTCCTCTTAAGTCTTTTCTCTACCTCCTCCCGATAAATCTCGAAGTATTCGCCAAAAGTTACATCAACATCTCCCTCTTTCTGCACTTTATAGTTCCTCTCGTATTCAAGAGCTTCTTTCTTAGTTTCAAAACCCCTTTTCTTTATCTGTACTTTTTTACCGGACCATTCCGTGCAGTAGAACTTGGTAAACCATTTGCCTGTATCTTTATCTCTATACGCCGGCATATTAATCATCTCCTTCTCTTATTTGTTATATATAAATGATATTTATCCGGTACCTTACAGTTTCCACTAAAGTACCGGCATTTTATCAGTCTTTTCCAAATCCATAGAATTTTTCCTTAAAGTATTCTCTGCTTATTCGTCCCTTGATAGTTATATAGCCTTTTTTCTCAAGTTCGAGATTCAGATTTCTAATAATCTTGTATGCAGCTGATCTTGAAATCTTCAGAATACTTCTGACCTCTTCTACACCCATAAACATATTCTGTTCCATAACTTTTTCTCCTCCTTTCCTTTTACTTATGCATCCTTTTCCAAAGCACGGATGCTATGGGGTTAGCTTTCTATACATTTATACTGTTAGCGTTTCAGCTAACCTTTAGTTCCCCTGAGCTTCTCTAGACTCATGAACCTGCAGGCCTCTCCTGTTCGAGATCCTCTCCTGCCCTTTAAAGAAGTGTCTTATAGAAGGAAGTTTCATTCTTCATATTCCTTCTACCCCTCGCTCGAGCTACTTGGATAGCTGTCATGGCAAGGGCTGTTGGTATAAATGCAGCTTATTCAGTTGTATCTGGTGGGTTAATCCAGTTTTATTTACCCTGTTAATAGTTTTTTTCTATTTTTCCTCCTTGTTTATATTTTCTAAACATATTTGTTTAATTTTGTTTCGAGCACATTCTAACTCTTTTTGTTTAGAATGTCAATAAGTTTTTCTAAACTTTTTTGTTTACAAATAATCTATATTATGATAGATTATGTTCAAAGGTTTATTAAACGCAAATGTTTAGTACAAAAAACATAGGAGGACAAAACACTATGACCGTAGGTGAACGAATAAAAAGAATCCGAACATTCAGGCATATGACAATGGATGAATTTGGTGCAGCACTTGGCTTTGAAGGAAAATCTATGTCTGTTCGTGTTGCACAATACGAATCCGGTACACGAGTTCCTAAAAAGGATATGATTCATGAAATGGCCCGAATTCTTAATTGTAATTACAAGGCTCTTGACAACTACAATAATGGTGCTGCAGAAGATATTCTCGAAACACTTTTTTGGTTAGAGGATTCAAGTCCTATAAATCTTTTTGATTTACAGCCAATTCCAAAATCAATGAAATCAAAAGAATCTTCAAAATCAAGCAACAGCCAAAAAAACGAAATGCCTATTGCTTATAGCGACTTTGATGAAGATAACTTCAACTCATATGGAACACCAATAGCCGTAACCTTTGATTACGGACTTCTTAATGAATTTCTTATGGAATGGTATGTAAAGAAAAATGAATTAAAGACAGGAGTTATTACTCCTGAAGAATATTTTGAGTGGAAAATCACATGGCCTCAGAAGTAGTTTTCTAAGTTCCGTTTCCAACACCTCACAACCACTGGAACTTTACCCAATGATAAAAGCGCTGAAAATACCATGATTCAGGCGAATTTTAATGATTTTTTCAAAATTTCTAGTACCATTTTAGTACCGGAAGGCATCAAAAAAGCTCGCAAGCGCCCTAATTTAGGGCTTCTGCGAGCTCTTGTTTACTATAGGAGTTCGCAGAATGATTTTTTATTCCACGTCTTTTTAATTCATTTTCTAAACATATTTGTTTAGCATTCGTTTTGGTTTACACATATTCCATATCGTTTCAAAGATTTCTAGTACCATTTTAGTACCGGTGGGTGAAAATCTTCATTGTATGTAGTTCGAGTGGTTTGGAAGTTTATATACTATTTTGCCCATTCATATGTAAAAAACAGGTCATCATCTAGTAATTCCTTTATAAAAATAGTAATACTCATCACTTTTTCTGTTTCAAGATTATCTTCCATCCAGTATCCTTCCTCAGATCCATAATCCTCTTCCTCTTCATTATAAGCTAATGTAGGATCAATAGATAACGCTTCTTCTATAGGCATACCAATATATATACCATTTTTTAATTTCCCTGTATATCCTTCATCAAATTCAATCTTAAACATTTTATTATATGCAAAGTATATACTAATAATCTTCTGAACTCTTATGATAGTCCATGGAACTTCGGGTGTACATCCCTTATTAGGTAATACATCTACTTGATATTGTATTTTATTGTCCTTTAAAAATCTCTTCACATCATCATAAAGCATGTCAAAAGATAAAAATGAATTTCCACTATATGGAACAATACTTGACTCAAATATCTTCATTTAGCGATAATTTTTTTATCGCTACCGAAAAAAAATGAAAATAATGTGGGTATCTATAGGATTTTAATTGCGTCAAGTATGGTTTTTTCTAATGCTTCACGGCCATACTTGTCGACTTCGGATTTATTCTTTTCACCGTGGGTGAGGCAGCCGGCGCCGCCGATGCAGCCACCGATGCAGGCCATACCTTCGATGAAGTTTGCGTCGAGTACATTCTTGCTCTTTTTCAGGAGTGCTATACGGCATTCCTCAATTCCGTCACAGGACACAGGCTTCAGATCAAAGTCGATGTTCTGTTCCTTGAGACCTTCCGCCACAGCATCCGACAGACCGCCGCTGCGTGCGAAGATTCTTCCGAAATATGAAGCGTTGTCGAGCACGTCCTCGTCAAGCTCCGTTATATCTATATCCTTGCTGTCGAAGAGCGCCTGCAGCTCCTCGAAGGTTATTACTGAATCCACATACGGCTTCACCACGTCCTTCATCGCCTCCGCCTTCTTCGCGGTGCACGGTCCGATGAATACGACCTTTGCCTTCTCGTCGGTGGACTTGATGTACTTCGCCAGCGCTACCATCGGCGACACATTGTGCGACACCAGAGGAAGCAGATCCGGAAATGAGGACTTTATATACTGTACAAATGCCGGGCAGCATGAGCTTGTCAGGAATCCCTTTTCCGCCAGTTCCTTTGACTCGGACTCAGCCACCATATCGGCTCCGAGTGCCGTCTCAATCACTGTATGGAATCCCAGCTTCTTGAGCCCCGTTATCACCTGACCCAGCTTCGCATAAGCAAACTGACTGGAAATGGACGGCGCAACGATAGCGTATACTTTATATTCACTGTTATCCCTACTCTTCTTTATCATATCGATAACATTTAAAATGAATGACTTATCCGTGATTGCGCCGAACGGGCACTGGTATACGCACGCTCCGCACTGGATACATTTACTGTTATCGATGGCCGCCGCATTATCCTCATTTATGGAGATTGCCTTAACCTTGCAGGCAACCTGACACGGACGCTTTCTGTTGATGATTGCAGAATAAGGGCAGACCTTAGCACACTGGCCACACTCAACACATTTTGACTTGTCGATATGCGCCACGTGATTATGGTCGAAGGATATGGCCCCGCGCTTACAAACATCCTCGCATCTATGTGCCAGGCACCCACGACAGGAATCGGTTACCGAATATCCTGCAGCCGGGCACTCATCACATGCAATATCGATGACCTCGATAACGTTCGGATTATCTGTATCACCGCCCATTGCTATCTTGATACGTTCCCCGACAATCGCACGCTCCTTATAAACACAGCAGCGAGTCGTCGGAGTTTTTCCGGGAACGATTACATGAGGAATGTCCAAAATATTCTCAAGAAGCGAATCATTCCACGCCTGTCGCGCCACCTCTCTCAAAACCTTATATTTCAGGTGCTGTACCTTTGTATCAAACTTTCTGACTACCATTTTTTGGACTCCTCATACCATCTATCAAAATCAATGCAAAACATCTATATCAAACTCAAATTGATTTTCTCTATCGCAACATCGACAATACAAATCATGATGTAAAATGTACCACCAACCACAATTAACATACCATCAAAAATAACTAACCTTAATCTTCTTTCCCATCTGCCTCAGGCATTCGGAAAGCTCCTCCACCAAGTTCATTTTGATGTTATATGTTATCGGCAGGTCAGGATTCTGATGCGCCGGATTCACGGCCCTGCCTACGTAGAAATTAATATCTGTAGCTTCCTCGAAAAGAAGCCTGCATATAAGCGAAGCACCGTCGCGTTCGAAGCTCCATTTCTCATAGAGCTCGTTGTCGCCCAGAGCGTCCTTCGCATACTCAATAACCTTGTTGATTGTGATGACACCTTCAGTCACAAGGTCGACGCCCTCAATCTCCGCAACCGGAGGCACATCTCCTCTCTCAAAATCCAGGCTCACCTTCACCGGCTTACCCAGATACTTCGCAGCGATGGACGATGTTGTTCCACCGCATATAATGTGCTTGCCCTCCTTCGAGAAGAACAGCGACATCATTCTGTCTCCGTCATCACGGTTGCGCCGCGGTCCAAACAAAATGTTCATCTGCTCACGCTTTCTCACCTTCACGACACATGCTGTCGCATCGTCGCCGGGATGATATCCGTAGTCTTTGTCACACTGATCCACAAGCATGGTGGCCAGCGTCTTTGCAGTGTAGCCGACAGCAACAAGCTGCTGCATAAACTGCGCAATATCCTCGACCTTCCAGCCGAAGTTAAATGCGAGTCCTATTCCCGCATGCGGACATCCGTCGCTCATAGCAACCATGCAGTCATCCTCCTGAAGGCTGATGACCGACCTCAAAATCTTCTTGTTATCTATAGTGAGCTCCGTTTTCGGATACTCATAAATCTCATGGTTGCGCAGGAAAATAACCCGCGGATTGTCGTACTGAATAATCTCAACTGTGGAATTCTCGATAATGTGTATGATGGTAAATGTGGAATACGCCACACCTCTCACGGCGCAGATAGGCAGCGTTGCAGCAATGGTGGACACGCAGTCCTCAAGCCTCATTCCCTCTGCCATCATCGTCGAAATGATCTTCGATGTAAGCGTAGATAAAATGCTTGCCTTAACACCACTTCCCAGGCCGTCCGCAAGCACAATGACCTGCGAGTTCTCGCCCTGATTCACGATCTCAACATGATCGCCGCACAGCAGCTCACCTTCATGATTTATACTTTTCCAACCTATGTCTGCACACAGATTATTCATTATCAAAAAACTCCCTAAATTTTAAAATATAGCCGACGGACAATTCATTAATTACTCAATTACTTAATTCCTTAATTACTTAATTGAATAATCAATATATCCATATATCATTATTGCTCAACTTCTTCTATCCGCCGGCTATAGACTACCCATTACTCGTTACTGATTGACTCTTTCAACTTCGTCAGTGCGATTTTCGTCTCTGCTGCTGTTTCGCCAAGCAGCGACGCGATTTCCTGAACAATTCTCATCTGCTTATCAACCACCTTGTCCGCAATCTCAACGGTCTGGCGGCTTATCTCTTCATTTCTCTCACGCTGCGTCTCTTCCTCAGTTACATCACGGAAAATTCCCAGGATTAGATGATATTCCTTATCATAAACAATAGTCTTATCTACATACTTGCCGTACTCGGCCAGATACTCACGTTTGTCGCGGATGGTACCGCCGTAGGTAAGCACTCTGTTGAAATCTGCTGGATCCAGCACACGTACAACCTGATCACCTAAAATGTCACTTGCATCCCTAAGATTCAAAATCTTAAGTGCCGCATAGTTCACCTGCTGAACCTCCAGCTTCTCATTGAGAACGATAAGACCGTTCGGTGTATTTCTTGCGATGGTATCTGAGAAATTTTCCGCACGTTCTTTCAGGTACGGGAGGCACATAGATATCTCAGCTTTACCCTGCAGTATAGCAATTGCCTTCTCCCGACATGTATTGTATCCGCATGAACCGCAATTCAGTTCATCGTCCGGTCTTATCTTGCCCATCTGACGGAGAGTCTCTTTGATCTCCGTCTCACTCGGAGTCTCGACCTTTCGCTCGATCATTTCAAAATGCTTCTCGAGAGCGCGTGGTTCAGGCTGATCAACTTCGAAGTCCTTCTTTCCTGCATAGGACGAAACAGCGATAAAGTCCTTAACAGGTGAGCGATGGAACTTCTCCATGACAGGTCCGCCTACACAACTACCCGAGCAGGCAGACATTTCGATAAAGCATTTATGCAGATTTCCCGACTCAATATCCTTAAGTGCCGCGATACAGTTCTCAGTTCCGTCGATTGCCATGTAACTGTAGTCGGGATTTGACTTCTCCATAGTCTTCAATATTCCTCCCGTTGTCGGGAAGAACCTTGCGCGGCCTTTACCGTCGGACTCGACGCCATCTTCTATTGCAATCTTCTCTTCCTTCAGCCATGCCGTCAGTTCATCAAATGTGAGCACCGCATCAACTATTCCTTCATAATGCTGTGCCTCATCCTTCTTTGCAACACATGGTCCGATGAAGACTGTCTTCGCATTAGGGATACGTTTCTTGATATCCGTGCAATGTGCCTGCATCGGCGAAAGTACATCCGCCAAGAGCGGCAGCAACGCCGGGAACTTTTTCTGGATCAGCAGGTTCACCGAATGGCAGCTTGAAGAAATGATGATATCTCTCGTTCCCTCATTTACCATGCGGTCGTACTCGCGCTTCACCATTGTGGCGCCCAGGGCCGTCTCCTCAACATCATAAAATCCAAGCTTCTTCAATGCCTTACGCATCGCCTCGATACCGACGCCCTCATAATTTGCTACAAATGAAGGTGCAAGACTTGCGACAACAGGCGCACCGCTCTGCAGCAGCACCTTTGCCTTCTCGGTCTCCTCAACGATTTCCTTTGCGCCTTGCGGACAAACAACAAAGCATTGGCCGCACATTATACACTCATTTCCTATAATGTACGCCTGATTGCCCGAGAATCGGATGGACTTCACCGGACAATTGCGGATACATTTATAACAATTTTTGCAGTTGGATTTTTTAAGAGTGAGACATTCCATTAAACTTCGCCCTTTCCTCCTCTAAGGCCTTCATGACCTTGTCATTAAAGAATTCATCGAATCTCTCCGGTATTATGCCGCAGTGCACTTCGTCGTTCACCGTGATCGTCACGCCTATGCGGTTGCACTGACCGGTGCAGAAGCAGCCGGCCAATGTTATCTCATTATCAAGTTCGTGCTCCTTGATAGCCTGCTGAAACAGCTCAACTATCTTCTCAGATCCTTTCAAATGGCAGGATGAGCCAACACAAATCTGAACTATCATATTACTTCACCTTCGGCAGAACCGAAGCTTCGAAAAACTCCTTTACATTTTCAGGTGTTACTGAGAAGAACTCCTCGTCCACCTGTAAGCAGACGCCCTGCTGACACTTGCCCATGCAAAATGTACCAGCCAGCTCTACTTTATCTCCAAGCTGATTTTCTCTTATCAAATACTGCAGCTGTTCTACAACCTGTCTCGATCCTTTAATGTGGCAGGAAGAACCGATACATACTGTAATCTTCATTTCTAAATCTCCTCGCGTACTAATTCTTCGTGTTTCATCGCGTCAGTAAGTCAAAATGCGTTTTCCACAATCGAGATTACATTTCCCACAAGTGAGATCACATTTTGACTTTTGACACTTACATCATTTTACTCGTAGTCCACAACATTAACCCATGAAAGTAGGAACTCTCTCTCCTTCTCGTTGCCCTTAACAGACTGAGAAGCTGCAACGATCGGCATCCATTTCTGAACGTACTGCTTTGCTGTGTTGCTCTTCTTGCAGAAGAGGTCGAGGTACTTCTTGGCTCCTTCGATATCACCGTTCAGCCAGAAAAGCAGGTATGTACGAGCAACGTCTGCGGATGCATTTCCCTGTGTAGCATGAGACCAGTCGAGGATGTACGGAGTACCGTCTTCAGCAATGATGATGTTTGACGGATTGAAATCTCCGTGGCATACCTTGTTATGCTTAGGCATGCCTTCAAGACGTGTGTGAAGATCGTAACGAGTTGTAGCATCAAGCTCTGTAGCGCTGATCTTTCTGTTCATCTTATCCTTAAGCTTGTTGAGCAGAGGACATGTCTTTGCATGAACTGTAAGCTGCAGATCAACAAACTGTTCAAGATACTCTTCCTTCTTATCCGGATTCTCTTCCATAAGCTGTGCCAGGGTCTTTCCCTTTATATATTCGAATACTATAGCCCATTTACCGTCGATCATAGTAACCTCGAGAACCTTAGGAATGCTGAGTCCTGTCTCCTCGATTCTGGCCTGATTAAGAGCTTCATTTAGAATATCGGCCTTTGAATAGTCTTCGTTAAAAACCTTGATACATCTTCCGCCGTCGCGGTAAATAGTCTTATCTTTTCTTACTGCTATTACTCTGTCCAGTTTCATACCTTCATCCTCCTTACGCTTTCTTAGTCTTACGGTAAGCATCTTTAACCTTGTCAGTTTTTGGAGCTTCAGCAATGTCGGCAGCTGTAGGCTTCTTTGTCTCCTCGAAATGCTTGCCGCCGTAGTATGCATTGAGATACATCTGCTTGATCTCAGACATTAACGGATAACGCGGATTTGCGCCTGTACACTGATCGTCGAAGGCCTGCTCAACCATGTCATCGAGACGGTCAAGGAAATCCTTCTCATCGATTCCGTAATCCTTAATAGTATCCTTGATACCAACCTTAGCCTTGAGGTCATTAACAGCCTTGATAAGATTCTCGAGCTTCTCCTCGTCAGTCTTACCGCCAAGGCCGAGTGCGTCAGCAACCTCAGCATATCTTGCGAGCGTATGAGGATGATCGTACTGTGAAAATGTACCCATCTTCGCAGGTGCTTCTGCAGCGTTGAAACGGAGTACCTCTTCGATCATAAGAGCATTTGCAACTCCGTGTGGCAGATGATGGAAAGCACCGAGCTTATGTGCCATTGAATGACATACTCCCAGGAAGGCATTGGCAAAGGCCATACCGGCCATAGTAGCGGCATTTGCCATCTTCTCGCGTGCTTCGATATCTGTCTGGCCGTACTTATAAGCTCGCGGCAGATACTTAAATATATTCTTGAGTGCCTGAATAGCAAGGCCATCGGTGTAGTCCGTTGCAAGCATTGCGGCATAGGCTTCAAGTGCGTGTGTTACGGCGTCGATACCGGATGCCGCAGTCAGTCCCTTAGGAGCAGACATGTGGAAATCCGTATCGATGATCGCCATGTTAGGAAGTAACTGATAATCAGCAAGCGGATATTTAACACCTGACTTCTCATCAGTAATAACTGCGAATGGAGTAACCTCCGAACCTGTACCTGCAGATGTCGGAATAGCGATGAAGTATGCCTTCTCGCCCATTTTAGGAAATGTATAAATTCTCTTTCTGATATCAATGAATCTCATTGCCATATCCATGAAGTCAGCTTCCGGATGCTCATAGAGAACCCACATGATCTTACCTGCATCCATAGCAGAACCACCACCGAGTGCGATGATTGTATCAGGCTTAAATGCTCTCATCTGCTCTGCACCGCGGAGTGCACATTCAAGTGTAGGATCCGGAGCAACATCATAGAAGCAACTGTATTCGATGCCCATTTCCTCAAGCTTCTCGAATATCGGCTTAGCATAGCCGTTTGTATAAAGGAACTGGTCTGTAACGATGAAGGCACGCTTCTTATTCATTACATTTCTCAGCTCATCAAGTGCAACTGGGAGACATCCCTTCTTGATATATACCTTCTCAGGTGCTCTGAACCAAAGCATGTTCTCTCTCCTTTCGGCAACTGTCTTGATATTGATAAGGTGCTTAACTCCCACATTTTCCGAAACGGAGTTTCCGCCCCATGAGCCGCATCCCAGTGTAAGTGACGGAGCAAGTTTGAAGTTGTAAAGGTCTCCGATACCACCCTGTGATGAAGGAGTATTTACGAGGATACGGCAGGTCTTCATACGTGATGTGAACTCTGCAAGCTTATCCTGCTCTGTAACTTCGTTGAGATATACAGATGATGTATGACCATAACCGCCGTCAGCGATAAGGTGCTCTGCCTTGTCAAGAGCATCAGCGAAGCTCTCTGCCTTGTACATAGCAAGTACAGGACTCAGCTTCTCGTGAGCGAACTCCTCAGAAAGATCAACGCTTTCAACCTCACCGATGAGGATCTTTGTTCCTTCAGGAACTGTAACTCCTGAAAGCTCTGCAATCTTAGCTGCAGACTGGCCAACGATCTTTGCGTTGAGCGCTCCATTTATGATAATAGTCTTACGAACCTTTTCTGTCTCAGCCGGGTTAAGGAAATAACAACCGCGTGCCGCAAATTCCTCTTTGACTGCATCGTATATAGATTTAAGAACTATAACTGACTGCTCAGATGCACAGATCATACCGTTATCAAATGTCTTGGAGTGAATGATGGAATTTACTGCAAGAAGGATATCTGCGGTATCATCTATGATCGCCGGTGTGTTGCCTGCGCCTACGCCTAAGGCAGGCTTTCCACTGGAGTATGCAGCCTTTACCATTCCCGGACCGCCTGTGGCGAGGATGATGTCAGCTTCTTTCATTACAAAATTGGTCATTTCCAGGCTAGGTACGTCGATCCAGTCAATGATTCCTTCCGGTGCACCTGCAGCAACCGCAGCCTCAAGGACAAGCTTGGCTGCTGCAATCGTGCTGTTCTTAGCACGCGGGTGTGGGCTGATTATAATGGCATTACGGGTTTTAAGAGCTATCAGGCATTTGAAGATAGCCGTAGAGGTTGGATTTGTCGTTGGGATGACCGCTGCGATAACACCGATAGGCTCAGCGATCTTTTTCATACCGTATGCCTTATCTTCTTCTATAACTCCACAGGTCTTGGTATTCTTGTAAGCATTATAAATGTACTCTGACGCATAGTTGTTCTTGATTACTTTGTCTTCAACAACTCCCATGCCTGTCTCTTCTACTGCCATCTTAGCGAGAGGGATACGTGCTTTGTTAGCAGCGGAAGCGGCAGCCAAGAATATCTTATCTACCTGTTCCTGTGTGTAAGTTGCAAAAAGCTTCTGTGCTTTTCTTACACGCGCAATTGCTTCTTCGAGCTTTTCAACGCTGTCGACAATTTCATACTCCTTTACGTCCATTTTTCTCCTCCTGATCCTGATTCTTTAATTGGTTATTTAAATGTGCTAACGACAATGCCAGATTTTCATTCTGAAGCATTATTCCTTTGGGAACCTCCAGTTTACATGGAGCGAAATTCCATATAGCGGCTATTCCCGCCTGCACCATCAGGTCGCATACGACCTGGGCTGAGCCTTCACCTACGGTGATGATCCCGAGCCTTATTGAATGAGCTTTGCAGTAAGCTTCGAAACGGTTCATCGGAAGTATTTCCGTTTTACCGTTCAGGCTGATCACCTGTTCATTGCAGTCAAATGCGGCCGAAATCATAACTCCGTATTTGCGAAACTCGTCATACTCCAGCAGCGCTCTTCCGAGCCTTCCGGCTCCAACCAGCACAGCTTCTGTAAGACTTTTAATGCCTAAGGCTTCCTCAAGTTTTTCGATAAGTTCCTGCGTCACATAGCCGAGCTTCGGTTTTCCCGCCCCGCTTACGGCAGCAAGATCTTTTCTCACCTGTACTTCCCCAAGACTGAGCTTCTTCGATATCGTCGTTGCCGATATATTGGAATACTCATCCGGAGGAAGTTCCCGCAGCATTCCGAGATAAATCGGAAGCCTGCCGAGGGTTGCCTTCGAAACAGATAATCTCTCCATACCCCTGCCTCCTTTCCTCATTTCGCTTTCATTGTAAATTCCGGAGGCGTGATTGTAAATTCTTAAAAATGATAATCGGTATTATCAATATCGATAACCCCTTTATCGAGTAGGGAAAATGGAGTGTTGAACGCAAAAAAATCCGGCCTCCATAAGAGACCGGATAAAAGAGACCGGATAAAAATTTGTCGATATGATCGGACATAATATTTAAATGTACTTTCTTCTCGATTCACACAGCTCCGTTATGAACTGCTGATCCAGCTTCGTAAGCTTGTAGCCATCCTTATAAATCAGGACGTCCTTGTAAATCTTCTTGTTGTCTGCGCACTTCCTAAGGACAAGATTGTAACGTTCAAGCAGCTTCTTCGGTACCGGTGAAACCCACATAAAGGTTTCAGGATTCATAGACAGAAGATCGAACTGACTTGCTCTCTCGAAGATGAATATCCTTCGAGCGATATTATCAGGAATCTCCTCCTTCACAACCTTGGAAATCGGCATCGATGGAACGTATGGATCCGCATGAGCGATCTCAATATAATCCGTAAGATCCTCGAATGTAATCTCCTCTTTCTTTGCAAGCGGATTCTCTGCACTCATGATGAGTGAATACGTAAACTCCGTAACCAGCTCGTACTGGAAGCCCTTCTCCTCAAGCATGGTCTTGAAGTATTTATCATAATTCTCCGCATAACGGATAATACCCAGCTTATAATCATGATTCAGCATATTGTGGATCGTACGCTGGGAGTTTGTCTCCTTGTAGAAGACTTCAGTAGGCTCCTTTGTGAGTGACTTTGAGAACTCAGCAAATGCCTCAGATATATAACTTGCACGCGGAACAGATATGGAAAACTTCTGCTTCGGAGTTGCGGCAGACTTATAGAACTTCTCAAGATCATCAATCTGATTCAGAATCCCCTTCGCGAAGCTTATAAACTCTTCACCCTCCGGGGTCAGCTTCATACCGTTCTGAGTTCTCTCAAAAATCGTAATACCGAGGTCACTCTCCAGTTCCTTTATGGAACGGCTGATATTCGGCGCCGCGATCATAAGTGATTCCGAAGCCTTATTCAGCGAGCCGGCCTTCGCAACCTCCAGCGCATGCTTCATATGTAGTAAATTCATAGAGTTTCACCACCTTTATCACTATAGGTATGTTTATTCTACTATTTTGATTCGTCAGGTACAAGGAAAGATTAACAATAATCGATTGACATATTTCACAAAAATAATGTATCACTACTACAAGAGTAAGATTAAGAAACTTCCTATGTTTATATTTGAGGGTAGTTTGAGGGTAGTACTACCCCCATCTTTACCATCATCATAGAATCCTCAATTTAACGCAATTGTAAAGCCGGCTGCAAAAGCAGATCATCTACCATCGGATGATATAGTTCTTTGTTATCCGACTTTGATATTGTTGTAATTTTATTTCCTGCATCTTTACTGGATGCTCCACAATGATAAATCTTTTCTGATCGCGTCTTATAATCTACAATAATATATCTATCATGGAACTTTCTTCCTGTTTTCTGGAAGGATAGTCTCACATTCGGATATTCAGTCTGAAAAGCTTGAAGCTCTGACAGACGGAGGATATTCATAATATTATCACTAAAAATAATAATATCTACATTAGCAGGAACACTCTTCAGCATCAAAAGTGTTTTTGGTCCAATATAGTTATCCACTATGTACAATTTTTTCTTTGCTTTACTGTAAATATCCGCATACGCTACATCGGCTTCAAATGTTTGACCTGCATATATGACATATTCTATTCCTTTATCAGGCAAAGTAAAGCTCTGAATAACTTTAGTCAGATCCTCTTTTGTAACCATGGATTCCTTTATTTTGCCAATATCTCTTGTGTTTTCAGATATCTGTAAGGCCATTTTTTCAATATTAGACGATCCAGAAAGCAGTGGATCCTGATGGATATAGTCCTTCATCTGCTTAAATGTCCGAATTAACGCTTTGCTCTGACGAATAGCAAGTTCACCTTTCAATACCGTCATAAGCATGTAAACACCACTTTCCGTAAAACACCATGGCAAATATCTAGTTCCACCTGATTGCCCTTGAAACATTAATCCCTCCCGTGAGGTCAAATTTTTTGACCTCACCAAATCTTCAAGTTCTTCTCTTGTTAATTGAAAACGAAAGTCTTCATCAAATTTTTCAATATTATTCTTCACCTGCTGATTAAAAGCCTTAGTGGTATAACCATATATCTCAGCTAAGTCTGCAGCAAGCATAACTCGCTGGCCTCTAACTGTATATATTTTAGCCTTCAAAGATTCCACTGTAATCTCCACAGGAATAATTTCATTAGATTTGTTTTCACTCATGTATTTCCTCCCATTTTTCTATCCATAACCTTCATTATCATTCAAGATAAAAAAAATTGACCTTGATGAATTTCTTTATTATTTAAATGAAAAATAAACATCAATACTTTTTCGTATTTTAACATACTTTAGTTCATCTATAAATTATAGAATATATAAATCAAAACAATTTATCTCACCTTCGTTCTCACCAACTTTTTATCATTCTTGTACTCACCTTTTAGAACTATCTTCCTATACTCCCTCTCCCAAGGTTCCTTCTTATACTCCAGGCATTTATTCTTTATCCGAGTAAACTCATCATATAAATCCGGAACTGATTTACTAACTTGTGCCGAATCAGCAACTTTCCTGTATGCTTCAAATGCATCCAATGGATCATATTTTGTAACATC
>CAMVRW010000027.1 GCA_947169985.1 uncultured Butyrivibrio sp.
CGCATTACTGTTTCCCTCTGAAGGAACCGGTCATAAAGGCTATCGGGAGCCGGCTGATAACGTATATCATTTGCGTACTGCGCAGCTTTTCCAAAAGCCTCAGAAGCCTTCCTGGCACTCTTTTTACGCTTTCTGGCAGAGTGATAGCCGTGAGCCTTTGCAAACTGAGTAATACCGCCACGCCCTTCGGATAATTTTTTATACCGTTCACGCTTGGCATCCATGTATCCGGCGGCATCAAAATAATACATGTACCTGTCCTGGAAGCTATAACCCTGCATCTTCTCCTGAAGATGCTCTTCAAACTGCTCAGCGTCATAGTCGATCCAAAACTCACCTATGCCCATGTCCCTTTGCTTTTCTTCAGCGTCCATAGGAAATTGTGTTGGATCATAGCGATGCTTTGTTATATAGCTTTCAAATTTCCCCATAGCAATACCTCCTTAATGCTATCAGAAACCCAATTTACTTCTTCCCCTTTTCCTGGTACGGAACTTCCTGATCCTTCTTGCGCTTTCCGTAATTTGTCACATCTTTCATAAGACCGGGTATGATCTTAACCATGTTTGGCTTAGCCTTTGTGATCATCTCGTCCTTATCCAAAAGAATTCTTGGCTCCTTGGACCTTAAATCTAACAGATACTTGTCTGCTACGTAGTTATATACATATTCTTCAAGGCTTGCTGTCACCTTCATAAGCTGTGCAAATTTAGGATTATTCTTCTGGTAATTCTTTGCTCCCGGGAATATCTTACTAATAAAGCTTATGGAAGAAAGCTTTTTGAATGACATCATTAACTCCGCAGTATCCTTCTCCAGCTTATCATCTAACCACTGGTTAAGCCTTACCAGATATGCTTCCGGCTTCTTAAGTTCATCAGCAGTAGGAATTGGAATGTCTTTTACTGCATCCAATGTTTTGGGCAGATACTGAGCTACCATTTCTTCCTGAGCCTTAGCATCATTTGTTTCCCATGCCGTAAGCCACTTCGTATTCCAGTCTTCATTCTGGCAAAATCTGGTGGCTATAGGCTTTCCTTCAGAGTCATAAATCACCGATTTCATAATGGCGTAGGCGCATTTCTCCATGGAGGTATCACCCTTTTTGGCATACTTAGCAAACTGTGCCTGTACTTTTTGATACTGCTCGGCATATTTACTACCACCCATGGAACCATTGAAGCTCTTTAAAGTTCCATAAGTCTTGTAGGCCTGTCTGGAAAGCTCCGGCTGAATCTTTTTTGTATTCCAGAATTCCCTGTCTTCTTCCATACTGGGAACAATGGTCTTCAGCCCTGACTTATCAAAAGGTACCACCACATCATCCTTGTGATCCAGATAGGAGACGTAATTCTCATAATAATTCTCAGCGAAGTTATCAAGAATTTCTTTGGAGCCGGGCATGTTCTTCTTTACCTGCTTATCATAAGTGTTATCATATCCATATTTAGTCTGTAAATAGAATGACAGATACTGAAAAACGTATCCCAAAGTATCACCCTTGGCTTTAAACTTCGTATTGTTATTGAAAAAGTCCAAAAATCCTGGAACCTTTTTCTTGAGATTGTCATATGACAGATCCTGCTTAGCTAAAAAGACAAGTTTATTGTACTTATCCTGATCCTTTACGAGGTTTTCACAAAACTCATCCAACTGTTTTCTGATACTGCTGAGAGCCTGCGCTTTTTCCTCCTTTGAAGCCGTCTTTAAATCTATCCTGATTTTTGGTTCTTCAGGTAATGCCACATCATCCAATATTTTTGGCAATTGCTCAGTTAGCATATTCCCCATAACTTCAAGGTTTCCTTCAGTTCCCTCCCAGGTTTTAAGGAACTTCAGATTCCACTTATGGTTCTCCATGTCCTGCTTTGTAATAGGCTGCCAATTGTCATCAAAATTAACAGGCTTCATGACTTTCATGGCTACTCTGTCAACTGAATCTCTGGCCAGTCCCTTTACAAGGTGATAGTTGGCATTTTTGATCATCTGTTTATAAACCGGATTTGCATTCATACCTTCATGAAGCTCTTTATAATCATTGGTTACGTCTGAATAGACCTTAAGTTCCTTTGGAATTGGAGCTCTCGGTTTTCTGACTCTCTTAGGAAGATGCGCTTGAGATAAGAGTTCTTCACTGATCTCAATTTCCGTCTCAACCTTATCTTCCTCTTCTATGATCACATTTTTAGGTTGGTCTTCCTTCTTTTCTTTCTGTTCTTCCTTCTGGTCCTCTATCTTTTCCTTCTGCTCCTGATCTTTTGCCTTTAGAGCCTCTTCCTGTTCCTCCTTAAGGGCCTGTTCGAATTCAGGGATCATAAACTTCATCTGTCCCTGATCAAACGCTCCAAGCTTCATATTCAAGGCAGCTTTATTCTTCATCATGTTAGTTGAAAGCATAAATGCATACATCTTCATTCCCTGTTCTGAAACTTTTACTGCATCCTTTATTTCAATTGGTCTAAGTTCAGATCCAAGGTTTGCACTTACATGATAGTGGTTTATCAGATACTCCTTCAGATAACACCAACCAGCAGTGAGAATGTCCATGGTTGCATTCATCTTAGGATTCTTTTGTACATATTCCTTAAGTCCGGGGATCGTCTTTTTCATCTGATCTATGGACTTTCCAACACTGGCTTTATATAGGAAATCTGCAACTTTTCCAGTCTTAACAAGCCTGTCGCACCAAGCGTCAAGCTCCTTTCTGTACTCCGTCTGCTCCATATCGGCAGGATCGGCATTCTTCGGAAATGGTGGCATCTCAATGTCATCATAGATGTGTGGCAGATACTGGGCGATCATCTCTCCCATCTTAACAGGATTTTCTTTTCCCTTTTCCCAGGTTGCAAGGAAATCCATGTTCCACTTATGGTTGATCTCATCCTCTTTGGTAGCCGGCATATGCTTTTCATCAAAGCGCACAAATTTGATCATGTTGCCAACGCATCTGTCTAAAGTTCTTCCAGACTCCCCTTTGTAAATGTAAGGGTTAGCCTTTTTCTCCATGAAATCAACATACTCTTGATGATTACCAACTCCCAGATAATCCTTTATGTATTTCAGGACTTCCTGAGATCCCTCAACAGGCTCATACTTGGGAGCCTTGAAGATCATCTTTTCCGGCGCCTTCTGCTGAACCTTTTCCTCATTGATCACATTGATCTTGTTCTTTTCTTCCTGCTTTTCCTCCTCAATGATCAGGTTCTTATCTTCCTGTTTGTCTTCCTTCTTCTCCTCGACCTTAGGTTCTTCTATCTTCACTTCAACCTTAGGCTCTTCCTTCTTGTCCTCTTCCTCTTCCTTCTCGTTTATGATGATCTTGTTGTCATCCTTGATCTTGTCCTCTTCCTTCTCGTCGATGATCTTGTTGTCATCCTTAATCTTTATGATGTTGTCTTCTTTCTCATCTTCCTCATCGTACTCCTCATCATTTTCAATGATGCGTTCCTTGTTCTTTAAGTACTTTTTATCAGTCTTTTCGTTTTTAGCATCGGAAAGCTTTATGAAAGGCTTGTTATTGATCTCCAAAATAAGATCATCTTCCTGTACATTGATCTCTTCCTCATCATCATAGTCCTTCTCAGACATTCCGGGATTAAGAGAGAATCGCTTGATCTTGTTGACCTTAGGCGCAATAATGATCTTATTTTTCATGTCCTTAAGATTATTGCTGATCATTCCGCGCTTCTTCCTGGCTTTGAGAATAGGAATAAAGAGTCTGTTATTCATATTCCTGTAGGCACGCTTAAGGCCCTGGAACATCGCTATATCCTGGCCTTGGCCAAAGGCCAGATGACGTTCCCATCCGCCATCAAGCTTCTTCCTAGCCATAAATCTCGGATCACTTTCCATGGCGAAACGCCCATCTTTGTACTGGATCATGTAATCGCAGCGAAGAGCAAAATCTATATATTTGTTCAAAGCCTCAACATAGTAGAGCTTTCTCATAAACTCCGGATGCTGCTGGGCATAGTTTTTAAGGCTGCCTTCAGTTACTTCCTTCTGGTAGTAAGGAAGAGCCAGCTTAGTAAGTTCATAATATGTTCTTAAATGTTTGTTGATGTACTTAACAAGATCATCGTCAGCAACTTCTTTTGGAGATGGTACAGGCATCCTCATGAAGCGCCTTATGGCCTGCTTCTGCATCTCCTCTACCGCTTCAGCATCTCCATTTTCAACAGCCTGACGGTATGCCTGATTAAAATCTCGCCTTTTCACCTCTGCTTTATTAAGAGGAGCTCCGTGTCTGTCACCAAGAACTACGCAGCAAGGCCACTCCAGATTCTGGACCCGAGCCTGATTCTGGAATGTCTCCAGGTTAAAGAGAGCATCTGCCGCATAAGGTTTGATAAAACCATTTCTTTGCCTGTATTCAGCAAGCTTCTGCCTCTTGGTAGTTGAATTGATCCCATGAGTGATCTGCCAGGTTTCCTGGACAGACTTGATGCTTTTCCTTACTTCTTTCTGGGCATCAATAATCTTATAGTTGATCTTATCAAGCTTATTCCTAAGCTTTCTGGAAAGCCTGCGGTCATGCTCATTGCTTATAAGATACATGAGCTGATTCTTAAGGATCATGTTACAGGATAGTCTCGCCCTGCCTTTAAGGTACTTCTCATGGGTACTGCTCTTGGACTTCATCTCTGCTGCCTCAAGCATAGCCTTAAGCCTTAAGGACATGATTTCTTCCTTGTGTTCGAATTTAGTCAGGCTATCAGCATTTTGGTCGTTCCTGTAACGAGCCATCCTCTGATTCATGAGGCGGAAATACCTGGCTGCCCTTCCGGCACTTCTACTTCTCTTGTCAGCATCATGGTTCCGGTATCTGTTGGCATAAGCTATAAGATCAGCATTATCAGCGTTGGAAAACTTGGTATATTGCTGTTCTTTTCTTGTGGCATATTCCTGATCCTGGAAATAGTATTTAGTCCTGGCCTCGAAGTCCTCAGCATTCATATTCCTGTCTTCAAAATACTGCATCAGCTGATCAGCGTCATAGCCTATCGTGTAATCGTTCACTCCAGGCAGGGTCCTTTCAGCGGTATTCTGATAAAAAGTCTGCAAAGGCTGAGGATCTAACTCTCTTTGCTTAAAGGCTCTTTTATATTCTTCAAAATGTGACATATTAAATCCTCCGGTTAAAATTCAGCTTCATATACATGAGCTTTCTTTGCAGTTGGGAACAGGTGCTCCGCAAGTTTTATTGAATCATCTGTCATGGCATCGAAGGTAATCTTTACACCTGGGAAATGGTTTTCCAGATCTCTTACAGTTTCTGCAAGAAGCTCAAAAAGCCCCTTAGGGTACTTTCCGTAAAGGTAGGAAAGCTCTAAGTTTCCATCAGGGTTCTTTTGCATAAAGATCAGATCCACCAGATTATTCTTTACATATATGCACTTACAAAGCTCCGGAACACAGCTCTCTTTCCAGCGCTCGTAGTCTGCCACCTCATAGGTCTGCTCTCTCATAAGCATGTTGAGGACTTTTTTCTGTTCAGCCTCAGGCTTATCAAAAAACAGTTCCGCTTCAACCTCATTCTTTGAATTGTAGCGAAGGCCTTCAGCTTTTTTTATGTCATCTTTTGTCACATAGTAGCGTTCATGGGAATAGGTTGTTATCATGTGCTTCATGGATAAAAAGAAAGTGTGAAGCACATTATCCTCGTCAGAGTACTCAAACTGCGCAGAAAGCGGGAACAGGTCTCCTGTGTACATCATGCACCTGAAGGTCTCCTGTACAAGCTGCGTTCCAATTCCCTGACGTCTTACCTGTGGCTCCACATAGATCCAGTCCAGAGAGTATTCATAGTTCAAAAGGATATAGGAAACAGCTCCCAAGACCCTTCTTTCTTCGTCAATAACTCCCACTGCCACACGAAATGGTGCCAGTTCGATCTCCTTAGGAAATACTCTCTCAAAATAGATCCTGTTTTTCTCATCCAAATACACGTAACTGATCTTCATTACTTTCTCCTCGTCCAACTGTTACATATTAATTTTAAGAAGCTGCTCTCTTGTATTATCAACCACCTTGGAAAGCGCCTCTCTCTTTTTATTTAATACCTCCAGCTGCTTTGCATTTTTCTCTTCAGCAATGAGGTGATCCAGCTGATCTAAAAGAACCATACTGCAGGAAAGCTTAGATTTTGTCTTCATATATTCTTCATGCTCACTGCTCTTGCCCTTTACAACAGCTGCTGCAGTCATACCCTTTAGACGATACTTGATAACCTCCTCCTGAAGGGCGAACTTATCAGTGCTGGTGCAATCAGGTTTCTTAGACAGCTTCCTGTATACATACATCTTTTGTGCCATGGTCTTGAAGTTATCAGAAGCCTCCTGAGCCTTCATTTTTCTCTTACATGCCCAGCGATTTGTATGAGCTCCGGCAAAATACTTTACCTTTGAGTCCTCATCCTCAGACATTTTCTGATATCGCTCAGCCTTCAGATATCCGATATTGTCATCCTGGAAATAATACTTGGTTCTTTCAGCAAAATCCTCCGGATTGTTATATTTCTCCTCGAAGCGCTGCACTACCTGCTGGCTGCTTTCAACAGGCTCCCCAACAGGAGCGAAAAACTTAGACTTCTTATCAGCCTGATATACTTCATAGTCCCAGTTTGATTGTTGTTTAGATTGCTTGTATCCTTCAAATTGGTGTTCTGCCATAATCACACCTCCTAACAGCCGGCTTTCGGTAAAGCCTCCACATCGAAATCACTTCAATCCTTTATACGATTCACCCAAAATAGGGGCAAAATCCCTTTACGCCTCAAAAAGAACCATTGTTATATCATCTGCCTGGTTGTTCATATCCTGGAACTGGGACAGCTTATCCCACAAATTATTGATAAAATCATCACCCATAAGGGATGTATCCTCATTAAGGGCATTCAAAAGCCTTTCTGTACCATATCTGTTCTCCTGGGCATCCGCAGCCTCTGTAACACCGTCAGTATAAAGGAACAACCTGTCGCCGCTTTCCAAAGTAATCTCTCTTAAAGTAAACTCCAGATTTTCCTCAATACCCATGAACATGTCGTGCTCCTCCATAATGTAGGAGTACTTATCTTCTGCCTTCCGGTAAACTATCGGATCCTCATGACCGGCATTAACATACTTTAAAGTCCTCGTCCGTTCATCATAGATCCCTGCAAATACCGTAACAAACATCATGTCCTTATTGTTACTGCAGATCAGGTTATTGGCATCCCTTAATGCCCTGGCCACATCATCCGGAACATTTCCAAGCCTTCCCTTTATGAGAATCTTTGATACAGCCATGAAAAGAGCTGCCGGCACACCCTTATCTGATACATCTGCGATTACCAGCGCAACCCGGTGTTCATCTATCGGGAAGAAATCATAGAAATCGCCTCCAACGCTTCTTGCAGGTCTCATAAAAGGATATATCTCGTAAGACTTATCCGATAACTCAAGTTTCTCGGGAAGCATGTTCATCTGAATCCTGGCGGCAATTTCAAGCTCCGTAGCAAGCTTTTGCTTCTCCTCAGTAATCTCCTTCAGATTTTCAATGTACTGCCTGATCTCAACCTCCATGGTCTTCATGGCGATTGCCAGGTCCCCAACTTCGTCATTGGATTTTATATCTATCTTGTCAAAGAAACGCTCCTGTCCCAGCTTATCCGGGTTGGCAGTGTAATTGTTGGCCGCCCTGGAAAGTCCCTTTAAGGGTTTTACTATCTGTCTGGAGAACAACCTGCCTGCAATCTGGTGTACAGCAACTGAAATGATAGCTATGAATAGTACATATAATCCCATATAGGAATAGATCAGGTAATATGGGGTATATGATTCATGTATTATGAAAATGTAACTGGCATTGTTGTCACCACTGTAATCGTCATCGTCATCGCCATCATCTTCATCTTGAGAAAGAGGTATCAGAGCTGTGATCCTTATGTACTGTCCCTTGTTTGCATCCACCAGCTTTTCTACCTGAATAAAGTGATTTCTCGTGGAATACACATATCCCCCTTTTGTCTCATCAAAATGCTTTCGGGTTCCCCTTTCAGTATTATCAGTATCCTGAACTATTATCAGCTGCTCATTTTCTTTGTCCCATAAGCAAAAGCCTATGTCCTTTACTTCGTCAAAATTTCTTTTTACGACTTCCAGATCATCCCGTATCTTGACCACGTTGATCTTCTTGGTCAGAAGCTCAGCATCCGTAGGAAAGAGTTCATAATAGTCATCATCGTCTTCATCCTCTGACTTTTCATAAGCATCCCTTGCATATTCACACATGCGTTTGCACTGGGAAAGCTGCATATAATCCATAGCTGTAGCACCCATGGAATAAACATCCTGGATGTCTTCGGATACGATGTGAACAAAAAGCATATAGCGAACAAGAAAAAAAGAGATCAAGACCAAAAAAAGCATAGTAATTGCAATGGCAAGGCTTATCTTCCCTCCCAATGTAAACCTGAAGCCCTTTCTGGTTGTCTCTTTCTTTCCCCGTTCTTTTTTTTCAAACATAAGTCACGTCAAAATTTAATCTTTTTTAGGTTCTTTTTCAATCTTTGGCTTTGCCTTTGGAACATAAACTGTGTATGTTACACGACCATCCTGCTCGGCTCTGAAGCCTTCAAGTCCCTCTACATGCATAAGTGTCTCAGGGCCCTTGTGTTCAAAGGTCTGATTCTTCTTTTCCTCAGGAAGCTGGAATTCACTGGTCTTTTCATCGTAGGTAAAGCTCTCAGGGAACTCTTCCGCCAGCTTCTTTTCCTGGCCCTTAAGGTCCTCAAGCCATACCAGCTCGATTCCGGCATTAGCTGTCATCTTCTCCACATACTCATCAATTGTGAAGTGATCAGGCATGATAGCATCCGGTCCTCCATCCTCTTTGTCTCTGGTGGAGTTCTTTACAAGGAGCCTGTCTCCCTGAATTCCATAACAAAGTACAAAGTGCTGGTTACGAAGCACAGCAACCGGGCCCTTTTTCAGAGCTGCCCTGATGGTCTTTCTTATGGTCTCCTTACATTCATCCTTCTTGTCAGCGTCTCCGTATCCGATCTGCACTGACCTCATGATAGTTCCCGGAATCTTGTCAAAAACGTAATCTCCCAGCATCATAGGTGAACTCATGGTTTCACCCTGGAGCATACTCTCAGCAACAGTCTTTGTTGACTGATAATTATCTTCGATGACAACTCCGGTCTTTTCACGAGGTGGTACCTGAAGCTTTGAGATCTCATCAAGGTTTGCCACCTGCTTTCCTGCCCTGTGATTCATAAGGCCTGAAAGAGCGCATGCCCAGCAGTGTACAGGCTTAACCTGCTTCTCGTAAGGAACGTGCCCCTCCGGATCCTGAACACGTACAGGAGGACGCCTCATTTCTTCGCGCCAGTGCTTATCAGCAAGAGCCTGTTTTCTGCGTTTTTCTTTATCTTCTGCTTCCTTCTTCTTTTTCTCTTCCTTCTTAACCTGTACCTTTGCTCTCTTCTCTTTCTTCTGGGCAGTCTGTTTTTCTTTCTCTTCCTGGAGTTTCTTCTGCTTTTCAGCTAAGGCTGCATTCTGATTAGCAATCTTGCTCTTTCTATCCTTCTTTGTAGCCTCCTTGTTCTCATGCTCGAAGACTTCCTGTTCTACAAGAAGGTAATTACCCATCTCTCCAAAATGAGCCATTTTCAGATTGATTGCTTCAGCCTGGAGTGTTGCGAAATACTCACTCATTATGTCCTGAGGGCTTTGTCCCTGAGGATACTTTCCGTCAACCTTCTTGACCTTTTTAATACGCCTTGCAAGCTCTTCCTTCTCGCTGTCAGAGTACATCTCCTCAGTGGCTGTACCATCAAGGATCTGCCTGGTGATCTGGTCTCTCCTGTAAATATCGCAGGCATCACCAAGGAGCTTAAATTTCATAAGACTAAGCTGGAACCTCTTATGAAACAGCGGGAAATCGCCCTTCATATCTTTAACAAGTTTTTCAAAAGCAATGTTGCCATAAGTCCCGCCGGATGGAAAAACAACTTCCTTTAGCCTGTTGTAGGCAAAGAGTTTTGTCCTTATGGCTGTAAATTTTTCAATAACAAACTTTCTTTCCTGCTCAGATAAAAGAGCTAATGACTTATCTCCAACTCTTTCATAAAGGGCATCAACATCATCCAGATGAGCTTTCATGGAATCTGCCAAAAGATCTACTGTGGGCTGTGAAGAAATAGTAGTATTAAAGGCTTTTTGCAGCTCTTCCAGGGACATGGTATCAAAATCTCTTCCCTGTAAAAGAAGAATGTCATATCTCATGGATGCATTTTTTACGCTGAGGAGTTTTTTAAATTCAGAAGCCTCTTTCACATCCCTGAATCTATCCAGCATCTTTTTCTTGAACTGATTAAAGGTCAGAGGATCAGTTCTTATGGCCACAAGGTCTTTTGTAGTGCCCTTTGTAAGAAGGTCCTCACTTCCCCCCTCTTCATCCTCGTCGTGTTCCAGATCCAGAAGCTTTTTCTGAGTCTCATCCAGGACAGCAACACCGTTGGGATTGAGCTTTTCTTTACCGGTAAGATATCTCATGGCATTCAAAAAACCAGCAGCTCTGTCCATAAGGTCCAGCACCTGCTGTTCCCTGGTCCTGATGTACCAGTGGAGCCTCTTTCTTACTTCGGTCCTTAATTTATTCTTCTTTTCCTTTACCGCTGAAACACCTCTTGCTCTTGTTATCTCCTTTTCAAGCATCTCAATATTCTGAGCAATAGCAATGACGTTCTTGGAAAGGCTGTCTAAAAGATCCTTTTTCTGGGCATCCAAAGGTATTCCGGCAACCACAAGATCTGTAGCAGTCTCTGCAATCTTATACTGATCCTTGAATTCAAATTCAGGTTTTTCTTCCTTCTTTTCTTCTTTCTTGTCTTCCTTTTTATCCTCTTTTTTGTCTTCCTTCTTATCTTCCTTCTTGTCTTCTTTCTTTTCTTCTTTCTTATCCTCTTTCTTTTCTTCCTTCTTCTTTTCTACAGGTGGCTCCACCTTATCCAGCTCTGCCTTTACAGCAGTAAGCCAGTGAATGTCTGCCTCAGCCTCCCTGTGGTCCGACCTGCTTCCAAGAAGTTCCTTCATACCATCAAGGGCCAGTTGACCATTGGTGCTGACGTAACGCCGAAGGTTGATCTCAGTATCGGTGTCAAGGAAATCTTCATTGACTTTGAATCCATTTTTCTTCAAAGTGTAGACAAGATCCGCATCAAGTCTTCGATACATCTCGGTGGTGAGGGCAATATTGCTGCTAAGTTTCCTGTCAGCCTGTATCTCTCCAAGCTGATCGTACACCTCATCATCCTTGGACATATCACTAAGAAGCTTACTTGCTGCTCTGTATCTGTCGCGCAGCTGCTTTACGGAATCAAACTTCTGAGGGATAGCCTCGCTATCCAGCATGTTGATTGGGAACCTTCCAAAGGACAAAATGGTATCACTTACTGCATCCTTTAAAACTCCTGGAGGATCCATTACAGCCTTCTTGATGTATCTTTTGTAGTCCGCAACTGTTGCTTCACTAAAGATTACATTTTCCCTTACAGTCTGCATGGGCACAACATTAATATCAGGTCCAAGGGCTTTGATCTGCTCTAAATACTTGGCAAAAAGAGGAGAAACTTTGGCCTTCTCAGCTTCCAACTCCCTTAGGACTTCTCCAATGATCTCGTCCTTCTTCTTATCGATAGCCGCATACTTTATGGTGCCGATCATCATATCATGGGTATAGGTATCAGCTTTACCTGTGTAGGTAAACCCAAACTTTCCCTGGTCCATGACTTCCATCCTGTTGGTCCAGGTCTCCGCAAATTGCCTGGCGGTTTCTTTTCTTTGTTTTTTCTGGGTATATGTAAGATTTTTGTTCTGAACACGAAGCTCAACAGGATCCACATATTCTGACTGACTTATCTTTCGGCCTTCATATTCCCGAACCCAGGTTTCCTTATAGCTTCGGTAAAACTGTCTCTGACTGCTTACCTGACTTGAAAGAGCCTCCTCATCAAAGGCAACCTTATCTTCCTGACGCAGCTGAAACTGGCCGCCCATTTGTTCCTGGTCGACCTGTTGCTTTTTCTCCTGCAGCGATGCTAACTTCTGCTCTTGTAAGGCTTTTTTATGTTCGTAATCACCCATATTACAGTCCTCCAAGGTCGAGCTTTGCTAAAACCTCGTGGTATCCTTTAATTCCAAGAATGTTCTCAAACAATGTAACCACATGCCCTTCCGGAATGTAGCTTGTTATAATCGCGTTGGGCGGAAGCTCTTTTTCCAATATTCTGCAAAGTCCGCTTAAAAGATATAACGGCGCCTTCTGGGATGTGGTCCCCACAAAGAACAAAGTAATGTCGTAGGCCCCCGGCTCCGGATATCTCTTCATATCTCCAACAGTGATTTCCTCATCAAACTGTGGAACATCAACAATAAGGGTACCCTTGGGCTCTGTTCCCTCAAGGTATACCATGCTGTAAGGAAGAGCTTCCTTGATATCCAGAAGCTTATCACCATAGACCTTAATATATTTGTCTACAAGCTTTTTTAATCTTTCCAGCTTGTCAGGAGGAAGATATCTGACTCTGATGATTCCCTGAGGTTCAAAAGAAGATGCCCGGCACCTTAGCACGTCCTGAGCTGTGAACCTGAAGTAGGCATAATCAAGCCTGCTCTCTTCAAATCCAAACCTCTTGGAAATATGTGACAAAACAGGATATTCATTCGGCACAAACTGCATTGTGGCAAAGGAATATCCTGCACTGTCAAGTTGGACAAAAAAGTCCGAAAGAACTACATCTACCACTCCCGTACCTCTAAGATACGGGAGGATGTAGATGTACATTATCTCTGCTATTTCTTTTGAATCTTTAAAGACGATGACTCCGGAAGCTTCTCCGGATTCCTCAATCCCATAAAAGTGAAAGGGTTCCTTCAAGGCCTTTTCCTGAAGTATTTCCGGGATAAGCTTTATAAAGGCTCCCAGATTTCTTGGAGATATTTCCTGCACAGATGCCATTACAATAAATCTCCTCTATCAAGTCCTCTGTCCTGCTGGAATGAAGGCAGGAACAGGATTGCTATGCAAAGTCCTGCACTGATAAGAGCAATTACAAAGAGCCATATTCTGCCGCTCTGGTTGATTCCAAACAGATCAGTAAGCCTTATTTTTGTTCCATCAAGAATTTCATCTGCTGTCAATGTTTCAGTGGTCACAGTGCTTACAGAAGTACCTGTGGCAAGCATTGGCTCGGGACTTATAACTACGGTGTAGTCTGAGCAATGTGTCAGCGGGAATCTGGCAAATCCCTGGCCATCTACTATGCAGCTGCTCTGAGGCTTCAGCTCTTTTCCGTTGGCGTCATAGTAATACAGAGTGGCATTCATGCCCTTGTTTGTAACACCTACCGGAATACCAATGGTTGCTGTAAAGCCAAGGTCACCTTCGTGGTTTACAGAGAACTCAACATGAGGATTGGTCCCTGTGACATCCTGAAGGATCTGAGCCGGAATGTTCTTGGATCCAAGCTTAACTCCCAGATCCATATCCCTAAAGCTCTCATCTGTAATGTCTGCACCAACGATGCTCCACTCAACATCATCTGCCATCTGAAGCTTAACGTTAACGTCTTCACGCTTCTTAAGATTGGTCAGAAGGTCATCGGGAACCTCTGAGAATCCACTCATTTCAACGGAGATCATTGTTCCTTTATCTGCCTTGTTAAGTTCAGACAGGATCTTTGTCCATCCGCTGGTCTCTTTTTCACCAATCTTGGTGCTTCCTGTTGCATCACCAATATAAGGATTTCTGTTTATCTTGGTATTTGCTATCTTCTCGGCGTTAGTCTGCTGAGTAGGCGTTGTTTTCTTTCCTGCTCCGCCCTTAGACTTACTCTGTGATCCGCCACCACCGGCAATTCCACTTGGTGCAGGTGTAAGTCCTCCGGACTTTGAACCGGATCCTGATCCACCACCTGCTGCTGTTCCGCCGCCTGAAGCAGGTGTAGTATTAGTAGCTTCGCTTCCCTTAACTTCCTTGCTCATGACATCGGAAATATTTCCTGCCCTGTCCACAGCTACGAAGTAGAACATGTAGGTCTTTGTGCTGTCCAGATCGTTTACAGTATAGGAAGCAACCGCTGTACCGTCCTTTTCTTCCTTCACCTCAATGTAGGTACCCATGTTGAACAGATAGTTCTTATCAGGGCCTCCCTTATCATCAGGGTTCTTCTCCTTGTACTCCATCTTGAATCTATTGACTCCGCTGAGCTTATCTGAAGCTGCAAGGGCGATGATAGTGTCATTACTTGTCTGAGCCTTTGTGATGGTGGCTGAAGTCATCTTAGGAGCAGTCACATCATAAACAACCGCACCGGTAGATAAGTAACTGGTAATTCCTACAGTATCGGTTATTTTTACGTAGAAGTAATTTGACTTATCCTTAAAGGTAGTCTGTGGAGGAGTTGTAGCTGAGTACCCTCTCCAGCCTGATTGCTTTTCTTTTATAGCTGCAAGAACATCATCAGGATTTCCGTAGAATGCATCCCCTACATAGTATTCAATAGATTCAATACCAAATGAATTATTTGTAGCAGTTACAAGGGCCTTCTTAGGCTGATTTGTATAGGTTACATGCCAATCAGATGTAAGGAAGGTTCTGCTTACATAATCGTCAATTGTGATAGATCCGCTGCTTCCTGAAGTATCACTGGCTATAAGTCCTGTAGAGATGAATGTTGCATTTCCAGCCT
>CAMVRW010000028.1 GCA_947169985.1 uncultured Butyrivibrio sp.
ATTACAACGAAGAACTGGATAAACACCCATCAGGATTATATGTTTCACACGATGATGGTATGAGCTTTGAATATGTTGGGGAACAATGAAAATATTTGGCACCGGTTTTTTCTCTGGACATTAGATAAAAGCAGACATGTATAAAGGCAGAGTAATTATTCCATCTTCACTAATTCCTTTATTTCCATCGACAAATTTGTAGCCATAGGAGATATCCGATTTGTTTTTTATAACGTTAGTGAGCGAAGTGGCTTTAGTATTTCCGGACTTTACCTCGATGGGAATCACAACACCATCTTTCTGAATGATAAAATCAAGTTCCTTCTTGGTAGTGTCATTTTTGTAATAGTATAGCGCGTAATCCTTTTTGTATAAGGCATCTGCGATTGCACACTCGTAGAGACCGCCTTTCGTATTGCCTGAAAGCGTGTTTTCTACAATGTGTTGCTTAAGCGAAAAATCTTTCATTGCTATCAGAAGAGACATGTCCGTTGTATAGGCTCTAAATAGCCCACTTTTGGCATAGTCATCTAGATCATATCTTATATCTGATACTGCTTGGCTTAGATGAATGATATCAGCACGAAGGAGCCAATCTATGCTTGAATAGTATTTTTGTGCTCGTGCGCCATGTTCAATTTCTTTATACTGGAACTTATGGTTTTCTTTATCAAGGAGCTGCTTAGAAAGGGAAAGATAACACTTTTCAGCTTTTACCTTTTCCTTAGCAGTAGCGTAGTGAGCAATGTCATATTGATAACCCTGAAGAAGATTTCGCTGTATCCGATCCACCTCTCTAAAATCCTTGGAGTCTACATATTCCTGTACAGCTTCAGGCATTCCACCTATTGCTATATATTGCCTATAATAACTCATGATCTGATTATGAATTGCTTCAGGTATCAGTTTTTTGTGTAAAAGATATTCCTGAACTGAGCCTATCATATCTTCAGATATTCCAAGTCCCCACAAAAACTCCTCAAAATCAAGGCCATGCATTTTTATGTAATCCACATAACCTACGGGATATGAGGATGAACGTTTATAATCGATTCCCAATAAAGAACCTGAAGCAATTAAATCATATCTGTTATCGTCTGCCCAGAATTTTAGCGAAGTAATTGCTTCGGGACATTCTTGAATTTCATCAAGGAAAATCAGAGTTTTGCCAGGAATGATTTTCTTGTCAGGAAATCTGAATTTTAATGCCATGACCATTCCATCAACGCTAAGATCCCCGGAAAAGATATCAGTTGCAGAGGGTGTCATTTTAAAGTTTATCTCAATGTATTCATCATAGTTATCCTCAGCAAATTGCTTTATTATGAAGGTCTTGCCTGTCTGACGAGCCCCTTGGACCACAAGGCATTTTTTGTTTTTTGTCTTAATCCAGTCTTGAAGCTGTTTTGTTGCCTTTCTTTTTAACATATGGCCCTCCAATCAACAATATAGAATGATATAAATGATATTAAATCAACATTTTAGAATAAAAATAAGTGCTATCAATCAACATTTTAGAAATTATAACATTAATACGTTGTTTAAGCGATCCCAAAAGATTCATAAGAAACTTATGGCGCTATCAACAACTTCGCCGTTTTTGATAATGAGAAAGCTTGGGATTGACATGATTCCATATTTCGCAGCAAGCTGATTGTTCTCATCAGAATTGACTTTACCTACTTTTACCTTACCGTCATATGTTTCTGCAAGCTTTTCTACAACCGGCATCATCATCTTGCATGGGCCACACCAGTCAGCGTAGAAAATATGCTGAAGATTTTGCTTGAAAAGAATTATTAATCATATTAGCCTTTTCTTAGGACGTCCGAATCTTTACCTAAGAGGAGGCTATTGTGATGAATAAAGAACAACTGCACAGGTACATTTCTGAGAGCACCGGCAATGAGAGCAATATATGCCAGATCTATGCCATCAAAGAAAATGGGGTGGCACTTGATGATTGTTGGCATGGATTCAAGACTTTGGATGCGATGAATGTCAATTCTGTGACCAAAGGTGTGATGGCACTGTTGGCCGGGATTGCGCTGGACAAGGGTTTTATCGAGAGCGTGGATCAGAAGGTGATGGATTTTTTCCCTGATTACTCCGTAAAGCGTGGGGAAAAGACTATATACGATGTCACAATCAGACATCTCCTTACTATGACAGCTCCTTATAAAGGGAAGTCGGAGCCTTGGAAGAAGGTGTGTACTTCACAGAGTTTTACGTATGCGATTCTTGATTATCTTGGAGGACGTAATGGAATCACAGGTGAGTTCCGGTACGCTACGCTTGGGATTCAGATATTGGCAGGAATAATCGAGAAGGCTACCGGTGAGAAATGCATAGATTTTGCCAACAACAATCTCTTTGAACCACTGGGACTTCCGAAGCGAATACCACACGGAGATAGTTCCAAGGAAGATCAGTTTGATTTCTTCATGAACAAAAATCCCAGGAAATATGAGTGGTACGCTGATCCGCAAGGCACCGTTACCGCAGGTTGGGGATTATGTATGTCGGCAAAAGACATGGCTGTGATCGGTTCGCTTGTTCTTAATGGTGGAACATGCAATGGAAAAAGAATCATCTCCGAAGAATACTTAAAAGACATGTTGACACCGCATATTAATCTTGGCGAGCGATTTGGATTCATGAACTATGGCTATTTATGGTACAAGCCTTATAATAATAAAGATGTATATGCGGCGATTGGTGACAGCGGAAATATTATCTATGTAAATAAGGAAGAAAATGTATCTGTGGGGATGACAGGTACATTTAAGCCTAGAATCTTTGACAGGGTGGATTTCATAGAGAAAAAAGTTTTATCGGTCATTGAATGCACAGTTTAGAGGAGTAATAAAATTAAAATGGAATACACCAGTGGAAAACGTAGTCATGACCGACGAGAACTTTTACAGGAAGGCATGATACAGTTTGGAATGCCAACACTAATTGAAAACCGTACGCTGGAAGATAATATAGATCTTTGCAGCAGGCTGGGGCTTAATTTTATTGAACTGAATATGAATTTTCCGGAGTATCAGGTAGATCACCTGGAACAGACAGATCATTTATATGAACTGGCTAATAAAGCCGGTATTTACTATACTATTCATCTGGATGAGAATCTGAACATTGCGGATTTTAACATGCTGGTTTCGGAGGCATATCTGGAAACAGTGAGACGTTCCATTGAGGTGACCAAGAAATTACTACCTTTGCGTGATCTATATGGAGACAGCAGTCAGCCACTTACACTTAACATGCACATGCATCATGGTATTTACATTACTTTGCCTGATCGCAAGGTTCAGATGTATGACAGGGACTTTGATACGTATATGCAGTCTTTTTCTCTTTTCCGTTCTAAATGCGAGGAGTGGATTGGAGACAGCGACATCATGATTGCTGTAGAAAATACAGATGGATTCCGTGAATATGAGAAGAAGGCGATAGAGTTTTTGCTGGAGAGTCGAAAGTTTGGCCTTACATGGGATATAGGCCATTCAAAGGCTACAGGAGAAAAAGATGTTCCGTTTATCATGCAGCATAGAGATAAACTTATTCATTTTCATATCCATGATGGAAAAGAGATACCACCTAAGAATCATCTGGCTCTTGGAGACGGGGAAATAGATCTGGGGGAAAGGCTCAGGCTTGCTGAAGAAAGAAATGCAAGATGTGTTCTTGAAACAAAGACTATTGAAGCGCTAAATAAATCAGTTGGATGGTTGAAGGAATAGTTAGGAGAAAAAATGGATCATTTTTACTTTATCAGACATGGAGAAACAGTCTGGAATGTTGAGAATAAGATATGTGGTGCAACTGATATAGAGCTTACGCAAAAAGGCCATGAGCAGGCAATTGATACGGGAAAAAAGATACTGGAAATGGGAATCACGGCTGATGTAATACTGACATCTCCCCTTATAAGAGCTAAAGAAACAGCAAGGCACATTTCTGAAGTGACCGGCATTCCAATGGAGATTGAGCAAAGGCTGATTGAACAGAATTTTGGAAGATATGAATCTACGCCTAGAGACGGAAAAGAATTTCATGAGGCGAAAAAGGATATGGCCAGCAGATTTGGAACCGGGGAATCGATGCTTCAGCTAGCCCAGAGAATATATAATCTTATTGATGATATTAAGGCTGGGGACAGAGAAGTAATAATGGTTGCCCATAATGGGATAACAAGAATGGTGGAATCCTATTTCCGCGAGATGGATAACGAAGAGTTTTCGTCCTGTGGAATTCAAAACTGCGAGATTAAAAGATATAATTTTTGAATTTAGTGGAAGAGCGGAAAACAACAAAGCAGGCTCATATTTTTAGGGAAAGGAAGAAGCGGGAATTATGGACATTTCTCACAGAAAAGTTAAAAAGCTTATAAGGGTTACTGATTCGCAGGGGAACCCCGTAAGTAACACTGAAGTAAGGCTGCAGCAGATTGATCACAAGTTTCTCTTTGGCTGCGGTGCGTTTGATTTCATTCCTTATGTGATGGATGGGGATGAGGAACATAAGCAGATAACAGATAACTGGCTTGAGATCTTCAACTACGGTACCCTTCCATTTTACTGGGGACAGTATGAACCGGTGGAGGGAGAGCCAAAAGGGGATATGCTTATGAAAACAGCCCAGTACATGAAGAGCAAGGGTGTGACTGTGAAAGGTCATCCTCTGTGCTGGCATACTGTTTGCGCTGACTGGCTCATGAAATATGATAATGAGACCATTTTGAAAAAGCAGCTTGAGCGAATAGACCGCGAAGTCAAAGGCTTTAAGGGTGTTATTGATATGTGGGATGTGATCAATGAAGTTGTCATCATGCCCATTTTTGACAAATATGATAATGCAATAACCAGGATCTGCAAGGAAAAGGGAAGAGTAGGTCTGATAAAAGAGGTGTTCGACAGGGCACATGCTGACAATCCGGATGCAGTTCTTTTGCTAAATGATTTCAACACTTCCATAAATTATGAGATCCTGATCGATGACTGTCTAAATGCAGGGGTTCCCATAAGCGCCATTGGTATCCAGTCCCACCAGCATCAGGGATACTGGGGAAAAGAAAAGCTGGAAGAAGTTCTGGAACGATTCTCTCACTTTGGGCTTCCGATTCATTTTACAGAGAACACCCTTATTTCCGGAGATATCATGCCGGCCCACATCGTGGATCTGAATGATTGGCAGGTCGATGAGTGGCCCTCCACCCCTGAAGGAGAAGAGCGCCAGGCAAAAGAGATTGAGGAGATGTACAGAGCATTGTTTGAACATCCTCTGGTGGAAGCCATTACGACCTGGGACTTCAGGGACGGCGCATGGCTCAATGCTCCCAGCGGATTCTTAAGGCTTGATAATTCTAAAAAGCCATCCTTTGAGATGCTAAAGAATCTTGTTAAGAATGAGTGGTGGACAGATATTTCAGCAAAGACAGATGAAAATGGATGTATTCTGGTGGATGCATTTAAAGGGGAGTATAGAATCACCGCCGGAACAGCCACAGCAGAAGCTGAGCTTATTGATGATACGGAAATGACTGTTTCCTTAAACTAAAAAAGAGTCAACGGGGACGGTTCTCGTTTATTCTCAGATATGAGGCAAAAAACAACCGGTACATTGGCAAGATGTACCGGTTTTTTAGGTAGGAGATTTCTTATGACTATTGTATGTCATAGGGCAAACGCTTTGGCGGAGCGTTTGCTTTGTTAGTATTTGCTAACAATGTTATGTTAGCATAGGATAACAACATGCGCAAGTACTTTTTTTATACTTTTTTAATTTCTTTTCAAAAACAACAAAAATATACGTAATATGGTATAATTATAGATGACTATGAAATGCGGAAAACTCGCCTGGATACAGGGAAAAGGAGGCCTTTAAGATGCCTGGTGGAAATGAAGAACTTGATCAGATGGTCAGCCTTGACATGGGCGATTCACTGGATGATGGCTTCTTGGATCTGAATGAATCTGCTTCTATGGAGCCTGATACAACTGTGACGGACACCCAGGAAACAGAGCAGTTTCAGGAACAGATGGGTGAAGTATCCACTGTCCTGGTTACTCCTGTCCATGTGGGCGGAAATATAAGGGATGCACACAGGATAATCCAGGAGAAAAAGAATGAGCTGTTAAATCCCGGGGTTACGGATCATTTTATCCCTGCTTCTGATGGAGAAAGGCTTAAAGCTGTAAAGGATGCCATCATGGCCCTGAACCAGGAACTCAGGAGGGGCGACATCCCCAAGGAGAGGGAGAGGTTCGTTACAGACCTTGATGGAATACGAAGAGCTTATTCAACCCTGATACAGAACTGCCGAAGTTATCTGGAATTTATTGAAGCAAGCGGCAATGGAGATAAAGGCGCCGGAAAGTTCCGTCTGGACCTTACAAGACAGATAATGGAGCAGAGCGAGAGGGAGTATGCGCTTTTGGAGGCTCCTTCTGATGTGCTTTATGAGGATGGAAGGACCAAACGTAACTGGGAAGATATGTTTGATGATGCAAAGCCAGAGAGGATTCCCAAGGGCAAAGCAGCAGAGCCGAAAGAGGAAGAAAAAAAGCCCGGGGCCACAGCAGAAGATAAAGAAGGTCCTTCTGAAATGGATGTGGCCTCCAGCAGGATAGCCAAGGAGCTGGGAATGGAAGAGATGGTTGCCGATGCCGAGCTCTCCAAAAAGGAAGGGGAGAAGGATAAGGGCAATGGTGATGTGGTGGTTGAAAATGTTCCGGGAATGACCATGCAGGAGCTGATGGACGATGCTCAGAAGGGCGGAACCAACCTTAAGCTTTCTGATGAAGCAATAGCCATGTTTTCTCAGATGCAGATCTTTGATATGTTTACTGGCATGAAGAACAGGACTTTGTCGGACTGTGTCCCCACCTTTCAAAAGACCGGGGATAAGGAATATACCATAACTTCCATAAAAGCCATAAACAATGAGGCGAGTTTTGAAGAAAACAAATTCGATCTGGATGCTGCAGCCAGCGGAAGAACGCCATTAACGGACCTGGAAGGCAAGATTTCCGTGCCGTTCCTTCCCGGGGATTTTTATGACAGAGTAATGTCCTTTGATGCCTACAGCATTTTTGGCAATCAAAAGGATATTCTGGACACTCATCAGATGGCCATGCTGGGCAGCAGAGTTATGCAGGTACAGATTGAACTGAGCCAGAACGTGGGTAACGGTAACATCACGCTTCTGAACTCGGACAGAGACTGGAATGAGGCTAGAGAAGATATAATGAATCTTCAAAAAGAGGGCAAGATTTCAAAAGGTTATCTACCAATAGAACTACTTTGACAGAGTGAAAAATGTTTACAACAAATGACTATTTCGACAGTAAAACAATAAAGACTTCCTATGGGAGCACCAAGGAGCATCTGGAGGACTGTTCCCTTCTCATCGACTTTATTTTAGAGAACAGCGTTGAAAAGATCATGAGCGGTGGAGGACGTATCTATCGCCCCGGAATGATGCTTGGACAGGAGGATGTGGGAGAGTTCTACGATATTCCCCCACGCACACGCCGAACAAGCGCCTATGATCCTGATCTGGCAAAAGAGCTGTCGGATGCCCTTGACCATATCAGAAGCAGGGAAAAGGCTAGCAAAAAGCTGGTTCTTCCGCTTAAGCGTCTTAGGGAAGAGTTTGAGCTGACCTTCTTTGAAGAACTGGCAATCCTTCTCGCACTGGGACTTTCCACGAATATCAATCGAAGGAATCTCTATGCCTACATAGCAAATGATGCTTCCTTAAAACACCCCACCACCGGCGTACTCTACTGCATCTATCAGATGATATGTGAGGATCAGGACCTGACCATCCTTGATTCCTTTGTAGACAAGCTTGGGAAGATGAGTGTGTTCTTCTTCAGAGCCATGGACAGTACCACCGGGAAGACTTCCCTTCTGGATACGCCTCTGGTACTTAAGGATGATGTTCAAAGGGACATTCTTTCCGATACTGAGTTTCATCATCCTATTCCATACACCTGTGGCTATGCCCCGGTAAAAGAGAATTTAGAGATCTTTAAGGATGCCATCAGACCAGGAACTGAGGGTAAAGGCCTTGTCTACGTGGCCTCCACTGATCCTGATGACGTTCCGGCATTCCTTGTCCGCCTGAATGAAAAAGGCGTACTGGTACTGGATGCAGATACACTTTTTGTTGATGTCAAAAAATCCAAGAACATTTATTACAGCAATACCTTTGCCCACGCACTGGGAGGGCTTTTCCTGCGGGCAAGGCTGACAGGGGAGACCCTGGCCATAAGGCTTACCAATCCCGATCAGGGGCTGTGTGAGTTCTTTTTCGATGTGATCATGCGCTTCCTGCCCGGGAAAATTTCTTTTGTCTATGGGCAGGACAAGCTTCCTACCATATTCCTTTCTAACAGATATAATATTTCCTCCATTGCCCTTCCTATGCCAGACGTAGAGGAGAGGGAGGCTATATGGAAGCATTTCCTTCAGAAGGAGGGACTGTCTCTTTCTGAGGATATCAATATCTCTGACCTGGCTGACTGTTATGAACTGTCCTATTCAAGGATCAGGTACGCAGTAAAAGAGACTGCGAAAAAGGCCAGCTGGCAGGGCAGGGAAAAGATCGATGCCACTGAACTCAAGGAGGAATTAAGACGCATGGGCGAAGCCGGTCTTATGGATCTGGCTGTTTACATCCCGGCAGTTTATACCATGGAAGAGCTCCAGGTGGAAGATCTGGAAAAGCGCATCATCATGATGGCCTGCAACAGGTTCAAAATGAGAAACCGCGTGGAGAAAAAGAATGGCATCAAAAGAAGTGGAGCCTACGGAAACGGTGTATCCGTGCTTCTTTGTGGACCTCCCGGAACAGGTAAGACTATGGCTGCACAGGTTATGTCAAAAGAGCTCTCGCTCCCTCTTTACCGTGTGGACCTGTCCCAGATCATTTCCAAGTATATTGGTGAAACCCAGAAGAATCTCAATGAGATCTTTGAAAATGCGAAAAAGACAAATGTGATACTGTTCTTTGATGAGGCGGATGCGCTTTTTGCAAAGCGTACAGAAGTTTCTGATTCCAATGATAAATACGCCAATGCTGAGACTGCCTACCTTCTTCAGAAGGTGGAAGGGCACTCCGGCATGACGATCCTTGCAACTAACCTTATAGGTAATTTTGACTCTGCTTTTCTTCGAAGGATCACCTATGTGGTGAAGCTCCAGAAGCCTGATGTTGAAACAAGACTCTCACTTTGGAGATCGATCCTTCCAAAGAGTGTGGAGGTTGACCCTAAGGTCGACTTTGAGTTCTTTGCAGAGAACTTTGATCTGTCCGGAAGTAACATAAAGGCTGTTCTCTACAGTGCTATGTACATGGCAGCAGCAGAGGGCAGACCTGTGGATAACGGGGATATAGTAAGGGCCATCCGATTGAGATCCGAGAAGATCGGCTCAATGAATGACCCCGGTGAATTTGGTAAGTATGCAGGTTATCTGGTTTAGATTATTTTGTACTTAAATCCAAGCATTGTTACGTCGTCGAACTGCTCAGCGTTTCCTACGAAATCAGCAAGATCGTGGGTGACTCTGGGCAGTAATCTTTCTAGAGGAATATCTTTATTCTTGTTAAGACACTTGATAAGCCTTTCGACGCCATATTGCTGAATATCCTCGTTGATGGCTTCAGGAACACCGTCGGTGTAGACGAAGAGCTCATCTCCGCGATTTAGCTGAAGCTCATAATCCTTGAACCTTACTCCTTCCATTGTTGCAAGGGCAGGGCTGTGAGGATCTTTGAATAGCTCGTAGTCCTGACCGGCTCTGCGAAGAACGGGGTACTCGTGTCCTGCATTTGCGCAGCGCATAAGTCCGGTTCCAAGATTTATGATACCGATCCAGACAGTTACAAACATGTCTGTCTCATTTCCTTCACATAGAAGATTGTTGACCTTCGCAAGAACCTCAGAAGGGGAGATGTCAGGATTACAGGTACTTCTTATGGCACTCATGCTTCGCATCATGAAAAGAGATGCAGGAATTCCTTTACCTGACACGTCAGCAATTACAAGTACCAGCATTCCCTTATCGATAAAGAAGAAATCGTAGAAATCACCACCAACTTCCTTGGCAGGATCCATTGAGGCAAAGATCTCAATATCCTGTCTTGGAGTATTAAAGTTCTTTGGCAGGGCTGATTCCTGAATTGATTTGGCAAACTCCAGCTCTTGGGCAATTCTCTTTTCAGCAGCATCTATATAGCCCTTCAGGGCATCAACTGTCTCGTTTATATCATCTGAAAGAGACGCAAATTCTTCTGAATTATAAACAGATACGGTCTCGTTAAGGTCACCGTCAGTGATCTTGTTAAGGGAGTCGTTGACCTTATCAAGGTTATCTACAACTATCGCCTGGATAAGCAGGGATATAAGTACGTAGATTACAGTAAGCAAAAGGATATCCGCAAAAGCCGTCTCGTAGGCATCTGCATCTCTGTCGTAGTACACCTCAGATGAGGGCCAGGCAAGAACCAGATATTCAGTGAGGTTTAGCTGCTCAATACGACAGAAGGAATCTACTCCAAAGTAAGTAGTGTGGTAGATCTCTTCATCCTTTTGGGATATATGGTACTCAAGCTCTTTTTCATCAAGTGATTTTCCCTGATGGCTGCCGGCGAAGATATAACCCTTATCCTGCACTAAGTCAAAGGAACCTGCAGAACCTATATGGAACCTTAGGATATTGGGGCTTCCGCCGTAACTTAGCAGGCTGTCGTAGGTTTCTCTTATATCTGAAGCAATGGCTGCCAGATCTTCTCTTGTGTCCTGTATGGCAGACTGGGTCTGAATGGTAAAAGAAAAGAGGAAATTAGTGAATATTATTGCAGAAGTCACCAAAAACAGCCATATCTGAATCTTTTGTGAAAGCTTGACATCTCGTTCTTCCGGGCGCTTAAGGGGATTATGCCATTCCTTATCATTTACCCTGAGTACAATTGCGCTGGCTGCAAGTCCAATGCCGCAGAAGATGATCATGGGAATCGCGCAGATCTTAACTACGTAGTAAGCCATGCTCATATCATCCCTGTGGGTGATGAGCACAACGTACATGTGGAAAACTTCCATTACTGCGCCCATGAAGAAAGCGTAGAAACCGGAGGGCTTTTTTCTTTTAAAAATGAAGATGGACATGAAGGCTGCAACGAAACCTGCAAGACAGGTGGATACGCTGCAGGCTACCTTTGTGTAGGCACCTACATTAAAGTAGGCTCCTGCGATATATCTTTCTACACCACCAATAATACCTGCGATAATACCTGAAACGGGATCGAAGAACAATCCTGCGCAAAGAGGACCAAGATCCCTTTCATTAATGATCATGCCACCAAAGGGCACACCAAAATGAGTAGATAAAACGGAACACATTCCGTATATAAATCCAAGAAGAAGCCTTAAGGGCCATGTGATCTTTTTGCCCTTGAGCCACTTCCATAATAATAGTGTAAGCACAACATAGCCCACAGCTATAGCTATCATCTTTAATGCCATTGCCAGCATAGTATTTTCCCCTCATCTTAACACTTTTACATATATTTATAATTATTCTATCACCTTTTTGTATTAATCTGAATTTCTTCCTTGTCATTCCTTTAATACAAAAATATAATGGATTAGATAGTGAAAAAAGAATCAGGAGTGGAGGAGTATATGGCACAGAGAACTGATATACACAAGGTACTGATAATCGGCTCGGGACCAATCGTCATCGGCCAGGCTTGTGAGTTTGACTACTCGGGGACGCAGGCTTGTAAGGCTCTAAGGAGTCTTGGCTATGAGATTGTTCTTGTTAACTCTAATCCGGCAACGATAATGACGGATCCGGAGATGGCGGACAAGACTTACATTGAGCCCCTTAATGTTGACCGTGTTGCATCGGTTATTGAAAAAGAAAGACCAGATGCTCTTCTGCCAAATCTGGGCGGACAATCCGGTCTTAATCTGTGTTCTGAGCTGTATAAAGCTGGTATTCTCGATAAATACAATGTAAAAGTTATTGGTGTTCAGGTCGACGCTATTGAGCGTGGTGAAGACAGAACTGAGTTTAAGAACACCATGAATATGCTGGGAATTGGAATGGCCCGTTCAAAGGCCTGCTACAGCGTAGAGGAAGCTCTTGCTGAGGCTGATGAGCTGGGATATCCGGTTGTTCTTCGTCCTGCCTATACCATGGGCGGAGCAGGTGGCGGACTTGTTTACAACAAGGAAGAGCTTCAGACAGTATGCTCCCGCGGACTCGCAGCTTCCATTATCCATCAGGTTCTTGTTGAGGAGTCAATCCTTGGCTGGGAAGAACTTGAGCTTGAGGTTGTCAGAGATAAAGACAACAACATGATCACTGTCTGCTTTATTGAAAACGTTGACCCTGTAGGTGTTCATACAGGTGATTCCTTCTGTACAGCTCCTATGCTGACAATTGACGAGGATCTTCAGAAGGAACTCCAGAGACAGGCCTACAAGATTGTTGAACATATCGGCGTCATCGGCGGAACCAACGTACAGTTCGCCCATGACCCAAAGACCGGAAGAATAGTAGTAATTGAGATCAACCCAAGAACCTCCCGTTCTTCAGCCCTTGCAAGTAAGGCTACAGGCTTCCCTATCGCCCTTGTTTCTGCAAAACTTGCAACAGGACTTACTCTTGCTGAACTTCCTGATTCCAAGTTTGGAACACTGGATAAGTATGTGCCAAACGGAGATTACGTGGTTGTTAAGTTCGCACGCTGGGCATTTGAGAAGTTCCGCGGTGTTGAGGATAAGCTTGGCACCCAGATGCGCGCTGTCGGCGAAGTAATGAGCATTGGAAAGAACTTCAAGGAAGCCTTCCAGAAGGCAATAAGATCCCTTGAGAAGGACAGATACGGCCTTGGCGCCATTGCAAAGTATGAGGAGATGCCAGTGGAGGAGCTTTTGCGCCGCCTTAAGGATGCATCTTCTGAGAGATACTTCCTTATGTATGAAGCCATTAAAAAAGGCGTTACTGTGGATGAACTCTTTGACATCACCAAGGTTAAGCACTATTTCCTTCAGGAGATAAAAGAGCTTGTAGATGAGGAGAAAGCTCTTTTGCAGGAATATAAGGGTAAGGTTCCTTCAAGGGATGCCCTTGTTAAGGCAAAAGAAGACGGCTTCTCAGATAAGTACCTCTCAAAGATCCTTGGAGTTTCTGAGGATGATATCAGAAAGGGCCGTGAAGACGTTGGCCTTTTGGAGTGCTGGGACGGTGTTCATGTATATGGAACCGACGGAAGTGCTTATTACTACTCAACCTACCAGAAAGAGGAGAGCCTTGAGAATCCCATGAAGCTCTCTGAAACTGCAGAAAATAATAAGATCATGATCCTGGGCGGTGGTCCAAACAGGATCGGACAGGGTATCGAGTTTGACTACTGCTGCGTTCATGCAGCTATGGCCCTTAAGAAGCTGGGCTTTGAGACCATTATCGTCAACTGCAACCCTGAGACTGTTTCAACTGATTACGATACTTCAGATAAGCTCTACTTTGAGCCTCTTACCCTTGAGGATGTTCTCCAGATCTACAGAAAGGAGAAGCCTCTTGGCGTGATCGCACAGTTCGGAGGCCAGACTCCTCTTAACCTGGCGGCAAAGCTTAAGGAAGAGGGCGTTAACATCCTTGGTACTACACCTGAAGTTATCGACCTTGCAGAGGATAGAGACCAGTTCCGTCTCATGATGGAAAAGCTTGGTATCCCTATGGCAGAGTCAGGCATGGCTTCTGATGTCGAGGGGGCTAAGGCCATCGCGGCAAGAATCGGCTATCCTGTAATGGTTCGTCCATCCTTCGTCCTTGGTGGCCGTGGAATGGAGATCGTAAGGGATGAGGAGAGCATGGAAGGCTATATGAGAGCCGCAGTAGGCGTAACTCCCGACAGACCTATCCTTATAGACAGATTCCTTCACAATGCCATGGAGTGTGAGGCTGATGCCATCAGCGATGGAAAAGAGGCTTTCGTTCCTGCAGTTATGGAGCACATTGAGCTGGCAGGTATCCACTCAGGAGATTCAGCCTGCATCGTGCCTTCCAAGCATATTTCTGACAAGCACCTTAAGACCATTGAGGAGTACACGAGAAAGATTGCTGTTGAGATGAACGTTGTGGGTCTTATGAACATGCAGTACGCCATCGAGGATGACACCGTTTATGTTCTTGAAGCTAATCCCAGAGCATCCCGTACAGTTCCGCTTGTATCAAAGGTTTGCGGAATCAGGATGGTTCCTGTAGCAACTGATATCATAACAAGCGCTATCACCGGAAGGCCTTCACCGGTGCCTGAACTTATAGCAAATAAGAGGAAGGTTGAGCCTCCATATTACGGAGTAAAAGAGGCAGTATTCCCATTCAATATGTTCCCTGA
>CAMVRW010000029.1 GCA_947169985.1 uncultured Butyrivibrio sp.
AAGGATCAAAAGTATCTTGAATATGGGATGGAGACCTTCAGGAAGGCAGTGTCGGATTCCCCTAATTATTCAGGAAGTAAGAGAAAAGAGGAGGATGCAGTTCTGGTGGGAACTACCAGCACCAAGAACTTTGCACAGAGCATGATACCTATTGCCGGATTCCACAGGGCTATGGTTGAAGCGGGTTTAGAATTATGAACAAAGCAAAGAAGATAGATATGACAACAGGCCCGATAATGAAGAATATTCTGTTGTTTGCACTGCCGATCGTACTTGGCAATATTCTTCAATATCTCTATACCACCGTAGATACGCTGGTTATAGGACATTACTGCGACTATACGTCGCTGGCAGCAGTTGGCACAAGCTCTCAGCCTGTGGAAGTGCTCCTTTGCATCTTCCTGGGAATTGGCACAGGAGTGAGCATACTTATTTCGCAGCATACAGGAGCTAATGATGAAAAGGGAGTAGGTATAGCCTGCAAAACTGCCATATCCTTCGTATATCTGTGTGGGATTCCTGTCAGTGTAATTGGGTGGTTTATGGCTCCGGTCATTCTTAAGTTTATGGATGTACCGGATGATGTGTGGCAGGATGCGCTTCTTTACACAAGGATAGTTTTGTGTGGTGCCATCGGGAATATCGGTTATAACATGAATGCCGGTATCTTAAGAGGCCTTGGAGACAGCAAAGCTTCTTTGTACTTTCTGATAGTTTCTACTGTTGTGAATATCATACTGGATGTTGTTCTGGTAGGGACGTTTAAATTCGGAGTTGCAGGAGTTGCTCTGGCAACGGGAATAGCCATGTTTCTGGCATGGGTAGTAAGCATTGTTTATATCAGGCTAAGATATCCGGGGCTTGGATTCACTGTATTACCAAGAGGTATCGACAAAGGCGAGATGAAGATGATCCTGACTATCGGTCTTCCCATCGGTCTTAACAACTCCCTGTTTTCCTTTGGGCATGTGGCACTGCAGACGCTTATAAACGCTCAGGGATCTGCTTTCATGGCAGGCTGGTCAATAGCTGGAAGAGTAACGGGCCTTGCCAACATGGCCATAACTGGGATATCTTCTGCAGCCACTACCTATTCCGGTCAGAACTTCGGAGCTGGAAGGATTGACCGTCTTAAGCAGGGACAGATCGTCATCCCTTTTGCAAATGGTGCCATCACATTGGGATTCGGGCTTTTCTTTGTTTTCCTTAGATTCCCCATCCTGAGTCTCTTTTCCCAGGACCCGGGCGTTTTAGCTTTGGCTGGCAGAAACGTTGTGATAATGCTGTCTTGTCAGTGGATGTATGCGGTGTTTAATTCAATATCCTGCATAGTAAACGGAACAGGCAAAGTAAGATATACGACACTCATAAATCTCATGATGCTGTGGGCAGTACGAATCCCATCAGCATATTTGATATCCAGGTTTATCGGAGGAAGGCATCTGATGTTTTGTTTTCCTATTTCCTTCGGCTTTGGAATGCTGTGTATGATCGCCTATTATATCTTTTCCCCATCCTGGAAAAAGCTAATGGCCACAGAATTGTAGAAAAGAAGTCAATGGGGGCGGTGCATAATTATTCACAATCTCGCTTTTTGTACACAGTTTATGGATTTTTTATAAATGAATTAACGGAATATGGTAAACTAATAGGTGCAAATGTTCTTGAATCTATCAAAGGAGAAGCGCTTTAATCAGGAGGAATTAAGCATGGAAGAATTAGCAGGAGCTATCTTAGCAGGTTTGGCAGTTTATGGAGTTATCAGTCTTGCATGGTACATCATCATGATCATCGCCAACTGGAAAATCTTTACAAAGGCTGGTCAGCCAGGTTGGATGTCAATTATTCCATTTCTTAACAGCTTTATTCTCTTTAAGATTTCCTGGAATACAATGATGTTCTGGATCATGATCGGAGCAGGCGTTGTTGGTGGTGTGCTTTCAAGCATTGCAGGTGAAAATGGAGGCTTCCTTGCCATCCTTAGTCTTATCTGCACAGTAGTAATGATTGTTATTGCCGTTATCGATACTCATAAGCTTTCAAAGTCCTTTGGCCATGGAATCGGCTTCACACTTGGACTTCTTTTCCTTAGCCCAATCTTCACACTTATCCTTGGCTTTGGAAAGTCTGAGTACATCGGACCTAACGGCGAAAAAGCTTCCGGAGAGTCAACATTTTAAACTAAAGCATATTAAGAAGTGATAATAATTAATTAACAGCAAAAAAGGGAGCGCAGATTATCGAGTAATTGTATTTTCTGTGCTCCCTTCTTTTTAAATTTTACGATGAACCCTTTATCAGGAAGGAGAAAGAATCATGACTGACCCCTACAGCATAGTAACTCAATTATTAGATGATGTTTTTAAGGATTATTCACCTCAAATGATGAACAAAATGATCCTGATCACAATTATTGCATTTGTAGTTCTGCTGCTTTTGTACATAGGGTTATTCTTCCTTCTCCTTAGGATCAAGAAAGGTGTTATTACAAGACTGGAGAAGAAGCACGGCAAGAGCCTTACTCTTCAGTTCATAGAACGAACCATTACCTTTACTCTTATTGTTATCTTTGTTGTTCTACCCCTTGGCGGTGAGCATATCGCCAGATCGCTCCTTGGTAGTACTGCAGTAGTGGCAGCAGTTGTTGGTTTCGCTGCCCAGGAAGCCGTAAAAAACATGTTTGCAGGCCTTCAGCTCAGTATTTACAAGCCCTTCGATGTGGGCTCCAGAGTTGAGTTCGAGGACGGGACTACGGGAATTATCGAGTCCCTTAATTTAAGACACGTGGTGGTAAGTCTTCTGGATACCACCAAAGCAATAATCCCTAACAGCAGCGCCAACTCCATGAGAGTTATAAGCTACAGCTACGGAGAGGTTCCAAGATCCGCCACCTTCAAGTTCCCTGTCAGCTATGACTGTGACGTTGACAAGGCAAAAGAGATAATCCGCAAGACCATTTGCGAGTGCCCTCTGACACTTAATGAGGACAAGTACGATGAGAGTGTCCCTAACAGCAGATGCGTATATTTCCTGTCCTTAGAGGACAGCGCCCTTATCATGGGAGCTACAGTTCGATTCCCTTCCCATTACAAGAGCGAAGTTGTTAAAGACGAGATCAATACCTCAGTGTTCAAGGCCCTTAAGGCCAACGGCATTGAGATTCCATATAACAAGATGGATGTAACTATACAGAATAAGGCATGAGCCGAAAGGAACCATGTTCATGGAGAACACAGAGAAAAAGAAAATCAAAGACGAGTACCTGGTTATGGCAGGGTGAGATTGGTGGATCAGATAAGGTCAAATGGGATGTAGCTATCTCCTAACTGACCTTTTTTCTGCATATCGGCGATCTGATCCCTTACAAGTTCCCAGTCCTCGTCAGAATCCAGCAGCTGCATCTTGCCACTTGAGACAAGGTTTTGCAGTTTGTTCTGGGTAAGTGAGATTCTTATGCCAAGGGCTCCAAGTTCAGCCTTGCTACGAATATCCATCTGGTCGAAATATGCCATTTCAGGAGTGAAGGCCATGATCCTGTCATAAAAATCTCTTGGCAGGAATGGAATCGTGACTCTATCGTTTTCATCTATAAGTGGTTTTTGATGTATAGATCCTTCAATATCTTTCATCTCAGAACCGAAGGCCAGGTCATTGTCAATTCCCTTGATAGCTGTAATAGTATACTGCTTTTCGCTGTCAATTCTATAGGTGGGTACGTAATTATTCATATGTCTGTCCACCTGTCCACAGATAAGATCAAATACCTGCAGCATATACAGTTGTCTGATGGCATCATCGGAAAGGACAAGCTTTATTCCTTCAGCCTCGGCAAATGCCTTCAGTTCACCCATAGTACGGCCTTCTACGCCTTCCATGGAGTTGGCTCTGGATACCTCACCGTTTTCGGATTCCATAAGGATAGTGTCTGACTTGGCAACCAGATCACCAATGCCATATTTCTCCGCCAGTCTGCTGGTGGAAACATTTCTGTTGGAGATAGTTTCACCGGCCTTTATTCCTGCAAAGTTGGTTGCAACATAATGTTCGGTACTTTTTTTGTTAACGAAGGAAACAATTTCCAAAAAAGTATCGTAGTTTTGCAGGATAAGGTCTTTCATGGGCGCCAGTTCATTATCTAACAATTTTAAGATCTTTTTATCTACTGCTTCTTTTTTAGCTTTTTTCTCACGATTTTTATAGTCTTCGTCGCTTTCGCCCGGTTGTCTGTCGACAGTAGTGTGTGTTGCTTCATGTTGAATATAATCAAATATATCAACAAGGGCGTTGTCCTCATCCTGGGGTGATGTAGTTTCTCCTTCGGATTCGCCCTCAGATTCTCCCTCACTCTCTACTTTGAAACTCTCATATATATCACGCAGTCCCTGAATCAATGCACTGGCAGCTTCACTATCCGATACACTGGCAGCCTGGTCTAGGAAAGAAGAGAACAGGCCGCCCTCTGCCAGGTTTTCTTCTTTTTTAATGTATCTGGTACTACCGTCACTTTCCTCTTTTCTATAAATAGTTGATGTGTTGCCGCCAATCTTAGTGATGGAAAGGTCACCTTCCATGATGCGCTCAGCACGGACAGTGTAAAGGAATTCGTCCCAGTTTTCCGCGCCCTTGGCCTCATCAAAAAGATTCCTTTCAGGCATGCCAAAAAGGGCCATTTCTTTCTTGCTCTGAGCCAGGATGTCTTTTGTCAGCTCAAGACGCCTTTGGCCCATAGGGCTCTGCCCCTTTTTCTTTCCTTCTATGTAGGAGATGTAGGCCTCACAGCTGGTTATAACGTCGCCATATAGATTCCGCAGTTCCTCAAGGCGCGCGCCAAATTGCTTTTTATCAGTTGGCACCGGCAGATACATTTTGAGGTTAAGCTTTCCCAGAGCGCTCTTTAATTCCTGCATCTGTTCGCCATCGCTAAAGGTTATGCCCCAATGTTTTACCTTGGACTGCTGAAGTTCTGTATACTTGTTAAGAATAGCCCTATGGGCATCAGCAAGAGATGAGCTGGCAGATGCAGTAGTTGTGGTTACAGGGGCAGTCTGACGTGCGCCCTGGCCCTCCATCTGTTCCGGAGTCTGCCCTTCGGCCTGAGTTACAGTTCCACCCTCCGGTGTTTCCTCATCATCTGACAGGATATCACTCACTGAAAGCTCCTGAAATCCGCTGGGATCCAGAAAACGCCCATCCCCGGTATCCAGGGAGGGATCAAATTCATCTTGGGTAGTAAGGTCTTTGAAATCTGCCATATCAGTACCTCTTTTATACGAATGGTTAGAACAACTATATACTAAATATTATATCATATATTGCTTGCCGGAAATCTCGGGTGATGGATATGTTTATGCTTTCCCTGGAATAAAATAATTATAAAAAAACGATAACTACTTTATTAAATAACAAGCAAGTCAACCCACAAAAGGGAGCTCTATTATATAATAAAGTGATACGAAGTATAGAATATCGATAGGTATGCCCATGTGTACTAATACCAGAAAAATATGTGTTAAAGCTGATGCACAGAATATAGATGAAGTGTTTGACTTCATTGAGGGAGAACTTGAGGACATAGAAGGCGTGTGTCGGCAGGATGTTCTCAAGATGCACATGGTTGTCGATGAGATCTTCTCAAATATTACGAACTATGCCTACGAGGAAGAAACCGGAGATGTGATAATTTCTTTTAACCATGAACCGGGAAGTGACTGTATTTCCATGACCTTCACTGATCAGGGACGACCCTATAACCCCATGGAAGAGGTGGTTCCTGACATCAATCTTCCTGCTGGGAAAAGAAAAGTCGGCGGTCTTGGGGTGTTCATGGTCCGAAACACCGTTGATGATATTCACTACGAAAACATGGATGGCAGTAACATCCTTACTATTAAAAAACGAATAGGTCAGGAGCAGGATTGATGATATGCTTACAATCCTGCTGAGAGGGTAAAACATATGGTGATCATTGATATTAACGGAGAAAACGTGGAACAATTCGCCACCTACATGGGACAGGACATGGCTGAAAACCTGGGGAGGGAGTTTTACCATGGCATTGCGGTAATGTCAGATTCAGAGGAAGAATTCCTGGCAGGTATCGTGTGGGAATATATGAATATGGAGGATAAGGCTGACACTGAGAGCGTCATAGAGTGGCTGAAGATCCTGGATCCTGAGGCAACTGAGCTTTTGTTTTCTTCATATAAGGATGCTGTCAGCAACGCAAGGGTTGTGCGCTCCAAAGTAGTGATACCGGTGGAGGATAGCCAGAACGAGAAGAAAGCCCTTAAGGACGCAGGGTTTAAGGTGAGGCTTACGGAAGGAGACCATATCATTGTAAACCTGTCCGAGCTTTCGGCCCTTCCATTCATGGCCAGCAGAAAAGTTCCCGGGAATATAAGAGTGTTGAACCAACTTCCTCTTCGCCAGTTCCGTAAGGGACTGTCCAAATGCGTTGAAATAGGGAAGAAGGGAATCTGTGAGGACCTTTCCTATCTCTCCATGAACTGGTTCGAAGCAGATGTTTCCTGCTTTGCTAAGACTGATGATACGATTTCAGGATTTTTCCTGTTCCATAAGCTTCCTTCAGAAATGCTTTCCATGCAGCTCATGGTGGGAATGGATAAGAATGCACAGCAAAATCTTCTTGGTATGATGCGCCTGTTTGTCATCAGCATGGAAGAAAAATATTCACCGGACACTAAGATCCTTCTGGATCGTCACAACCAGGCATCACTGATGCTTTCGGAAAAACTCTTGCCACGGAGTTTTGGAATACCCGTATATTCAGGAAGCAGGGAAGAGGCATAATCCTGAGTGGGTATTTAACAGAGAAAGCCAAATCCGGCGATGGGGATTGGAAAGGAGACTTATATGACTATCTTTAAAACCTCTATGGATGAAAAGCAAAAAGGGTTTAAGACCGAGGAGATAACCAGTCAGAAGGACCTGTTAAGTAATAAGAGTATAAATGACTCTTTTGACGAAATGGATCTGACTCTTTCTTCTCATAAATCCCTTAAGAAAACTATCCCTAAGGGTAATCTTCCTGATGGGAAGGATGATGCAACAGATCTTTTGCAGTCCCAGTCTGCTATACATGAGGAACCAAGGGAGCTGCACGTTGCCCTGGATAATAGCTATCAGGGCATAGAAAGTAGCGATGGTCACTATATGACCAAGCTAAAAAGAATCATTAATGGAAATTCAAATATCCGTGCAGAAAGGTGGGCGACAGATGAAAAAGATGACGATGGATATTATTATTTAGATGAACAGTATATGCATACCGATACCCAGAAAGATGCTGGATTTATTAGTAAAATGGCTAGTGAGGGACAGCTTGAAGATATAATAAAAAAGATGGATGAGATCATCTCCACCTGCCGCAAGTATCGTCTGACTCATCCCTGGCCCTGGACCCAGAGAGGAAAAGAGCGTAAGGCTGATGTCATAAAAGTCCAGAAAGAGGCCGAAAACCGTAAGCGGGCAGCCCGGGCCAGAATAGAGGTGATTAAAAGGAATACCTCTAAAGTAGTCGGTGGCGGCGAAAGGAGTGCTATTCAAAAGGCAACTGGCGGATTCAATCGGGTATTAAATTATGGAAAGACCTTCCTTTGGGGAATGACTGTAAGAAATGTCGTTAATACCGCTGCATTTGCTGTTTCGCTGCCCTTCTGGTTAGTAGGCAGTATTGTGAAGTCAGCAGCATCTATTTTTATGCGGAATGCTGAGTTTGGGGCCTATGGAGCGTTTACACTGCCTCATCCCCATTTTCCTGGTACATGGTACAACCTTTACGCTACCAAGACCATAGCAGATATCGCAAAAGGTGATATTAAAAAGTTGGAAGATAAGCTTAAAACTTTGCCACCGGGAATAGAATATAATGACACGAAGCTTGCAATAGAACATTTGAGTGCTCAACAATATATTGGAAAGAATTCCAGATGGCATAGTTTCTTTTCCGGAAGTACCGCATTTGATAACGTTGGTTATTCGGCAATTAAGTGGAAAGCGGGAAGTGAGCCTATTGATTTTGAGGGTATGAAAAATATGTAATGCTTCTGACAGATGGTAAACAAATAATAGAGAGGATGAGGACGCTTTATGGATATAAATGCTTTTACCCAGAGTTTTATGGAATCAGACCCTGTACAGAAAACTATCAGTGAGACCTTTGCTCTGGACCCCACAGAGGCTATTAAGAGCAGCTATATACTGGATGAGGTCATGGAAGAAAAAAGACAGGAGCTTGCCAGTCTTGATGAAGCCACAAAGGCCTCGCCCTGGCTTACATTCCGCAGCTATATGGAGTATTTCAGAATGTATTATGCCTATATCGGTATGGTCCATCCTATGCTTTCAGTAGGAAGGGACAGGATCATACAGTGGCGAAGAGCTGTGGATCAGTATGAGAAGCTCTTTGATGGTTATTTTCCATATGTGTCCCTGGTGACAGAGAGGATGTTTCCAAAGGTAAGACATCTTATTCCTACTGAACTTTTGGAACTGTCTGGAAATCCCGACAGATACATCATTGCAGCATACCAGGTAATGCTGCCGGAGGGAAACGGTGGTGCTGAGGATTATCCGCTGGAAGTGGCTGGGGTAATGTCTTTTACCTTAAGGGATATGGATGGGGAAATAATCGTGAACATAGACTGGCTCCGGAGTGATAAAGACCATGAGGATGCCAATGCTCTTGATGCACTTATGGCAGAGATGTTCTATATGATCAAGGATACTCCCGTCAGTGGTATTTCTTTTGACATGAGGCTTGAAGATCTGATTGTTACAGGCATTGATGATGATGGGAAGGAGATTGATATGATGTCGCCCCTTTCCAGAGTTTTAGAGCGCTGGTATTTCGTGGGAGATATTGTACCGGATGAGGAGCTTATTACGGATGTTAAGAGTCTTATGAAGATTGTGGACATCGATCCTGAGGGTGACCTTAACACAGAGATTCTTCCTATAGATACGATGACTCCTGAGGAGTTTAAGGAGATCACCTCCCGCTACATCAAAGAGGAACCTGGAGTATATGATAACGGAATTCCTCTGGTGGATAAAAACAGATATGATAGAAAACTGTCCTTTGTTGCTAAGAAAAAGGGCGCCGTGGCAGGTGTTCTTCTGGTATATAAAAACTATCGCGATGAGATCTACATTGAGATGGTCCATGGAGATACAGACGGGATCACCATGGAGCTTATCCTTACAGCTCTTGAAGAGGTATCCGGTAGTATAAAAAATGATCAGCAGGTTATTATCCCTGTAAAGAGGGAATATGCAGCTGACTTTACTGCAAAGTATCTGCCTGATAACAAGCCATCCGTGCTGGTAAGATCCACTCTTGTTGCACCGGATGATGATATCACCAGTGATGAGTGGGCTGATGCAATAGAACACATCGAAGAACTGATACCTCGGATGATGGAGACTGAGGAATAAACAAAGAGCAAGGAGAAGACAATGGCTGACATTAAAAAAGAGATTTCAGGAACTACGATGAATATTGCCCTGGGCGGAATTCTTGATACCAAATCTGCCCCGCAGCTTCAGGATGCCATTATGGAATCGGTGGCTGATGTTACAGAGATCAACATTGATATGGCTCAGCTGGAGTATCTGACAAGTGCCGGGCTTCGTGCTATCCTGGTTGCCCAGCAGGAGATGGATGACAAGGATGGTAAAATGACCTTAAAGCATGTGGCTAAGGAAATCATTGATATCTTTAAGATGACAGGATTTCTCAGTATCCTGACAATTGAGGACTGATACAGAAAAAATTGGTATTCCGTTAGGGTGATAGGTCCTATCTTATTTTCTTTTTCTTTGTGTAGATAAAATAATAAACCAGGAACAGGAGGGAAGTGGTGATCCAGGTAATGGGATAGCTGGTCTCCACCATTTCCAGGGTCCTGTTCATTGGGAATGCAATAAGTATCCAGGCTACTCTCAGGACGCAGATACCGCTCATGGTGATGAGCATCGGAATAAGGGCATCCCCCATGCCTCGAAGTGCTCCTGAGAAGATCTCTACGCCTATGTAGGTTACATAGAATGGTGCCAGGAACTTTATCATATCTACGCCGATTCGGATAACATTTTCTCCATCCTTTACAAAGATTCTGAGAAGAAACTCCCCGTAGAAATACAAAACAATACTTAAGGGTATAGTGATGACAGCTGCAATGGCGAAGCTCTGCCTTGCGCTGTTTCTTACTCTGTCATATTTTCCTGCGCCGAAGTTCTGGCCCACGAAGGTGGTGTTTACGGTGCCAAGAGAATTCATGGTCATCCAGAACAGCACGTCGATCTTTCCATAGGCTGCCCAGGCTGAGGCTGCATCGTTTCCAAATGAGTTGATGGCTGCCTGTATAAGTACGTTGGAAAGGGTGTACATCGTGGACTGGAAGCCTGCAGGAAGTCCAATGCTGACGATCCTCTTAAGCATATCTGCGTGGAAGCGGATGCTCTTAAGGGAGAGCTTATAGGAGCCGGTGCTGCGCATAAGCATCCAAATGATGATCCCTGCACTAAGAGCCTGGCACAGAACTGTTGCAATTGCTACGCCTGCTACACCCTGAACTACGCCCATGTCTCCAAGACCCATAACAATAACGAAAAGTACGTCCAGGAAGATGTTGGCAAAGCTGCTTATGATAAGTACTATAAGTGGTCTTCTGGAATCGCCTACTGCTCTCAGGATTCCGGAACCCATGTTGTATACCATGTTGGGGATCATACCAAGGAAGAAAATCTTCAGGTAGATAATAGCGGCTTCTGACTGCTCCATGGGGGTTCCCATGGCATGGATCAGTACAGGGGATAAAATGAAGCCTACAATGCTAAATAACAGTCCTCCTGCCAGGGCAAGGGCGATGGAGGTGTGGACTGCCTTTTGGACTTCTTCTTTCCTGTCTGCGCCGTAGAACTGGGAAATGACAACGGTGGCGCCTGAAGAAAGCCCCATGAAGAAACCTACAAAGAGGTTTACTATCATGGCAGCAGATCCGCCTACGGCTCCAAGTCCGTCGCTGCCTACTGCACGTCCTACGATGACGGCATCTATTGTGTTATAAAATTGTTGGAAAAAGGCCCCTAGAAGGAGCGCCCAGAAGTATGAGAGCATTCCTTTCCAGATGGGGCCTTTAGTAATATTGTTCTTTTCCATTTAGTTTCCTGCTGCAACATCTGCAGATACTTCATTTACGACTGCTGCTTCAGCCGGTTGTTCAGCCGGAGCTGCCTGGCCTTCTCCTGCAGCGGCTGCAGCTGCTGCGGCTGCTGCGGCTGCCTGATTGAGCTGTTCCTGCTCCCCGGCAATTATTCCCTCAATGCCTTCCTGCATCATGAACTCAGGAGTGTGGTGACACTGATTAAGGACTGTGACTGTATTGCCATTCTCATCAGTGGTTGTGGTGTATGCAGAGTTTGTAGGCGTGTAGTCTACAAAGCCTGACTGGAGGGCTGCCGGAACTTCAGGAGTAAGTTCAAATACGCCTGCTGTCTTAAATGGGCAGTTCTCTGTAGCTGGAACTCCGTCCAGTGCACACATTGTACCCTGATAGTGAACATCACAGCTGTCTGTAGGAACTGTTCCTTCCTCGAAGTACTCAGAGTGAAGGGTTCCGTCGCAAAGGCCTGCAATAGGCTGTTTGCCTGATCTTGAACATACTGTGGCTGTGACGATTCCGCTTGGCATTGAGAAAGATGAGTATGGGAGATCCTTATGGATCTGCTCCATGACCTTACGCCACATGGTCTTTGAAAGGTTCTTTTCAGCTGAAGCGGTCATTTTGGCATTGTTGTCGTAACCGGTCCAGGTTGTTGCTGTGTAGTAGTTGGTGTAACCTGCAAACCAAACGTCGTTGTAATCTGAGGTTGTACCTGTCTTACCTGCAATGGCTGTTGTTCCGAAGTTAACTGAACCACCGGTTCCGCTTGTTACAACGTCCTGCATTGCGCTGGTAAGAAGGAATGCTGTTGTCTCCTTGATGATCCTTCTTGATTCAGGCTCAGTGTTATCAAGGACTACGTTTCCGTCGTGATCTACAACCTTTGTGTAGAGCTTAGGCTTTGTGTAGACACCGCCGTTGGCAATTGCTGCATAAGCTGCATTAAGCTCAAGGTTCTTTACACCATAGGTAAGTCCTCCAAGAGCAGTTGACTGTTGGATGTCGGAGTAAACCTGTCCGTTGATGGTGACGTTTTCTGCAAGGGTTGTAAATCCAAAGTTCTTAAGATAATCAAAGCCCAGCTGAGGAGTGATAAGTGTTAGAGCCTCAACGGCGATAACGTTCATGGAATCTCTTATGGCTGCTCTTACAGTATTAAGTCCTCTGTAGGATGAGCCCCACCAGTTCCTTACCAGTGTTCCGTTGGAATAAGCGAAAGGCGCATCGTTAAATACTGTTGCAAGTGTAAGGCCTGCGCTGTCGATTCCGGGAGCATAGGTTGAAAGCACCTTAAAGGTTGAACCCGGCTGACGGTAGGTGTCTGTTGCACGGTTAAGGGTTCTGCTGGCTGTCTTCTGACCACGTCCGCCTACCATGGCAACAATGTAGCCTGTAGCCTGTTCCTCAACGGTGATAGAAACCTGTGGCTGAGGAGTGAGATTTATCTTTTCTCCGAGGACAGAATCGCCTTCTGCCATTACAACTGATTTGTATTCTTCGATAGCTGCTTCTGCGGACTCATGGGAGTCGTATAGCATGTTGAAGGAGCTCTTTTGCTGCTTGAAGTAGCTTTGGAACATTTCGCTTGAGTGGTTTGTTACTGTTCCGTCGGCAGCTTTAACTGAAAGCTCATAGCTTAAGAGGTACTTGGTACCTTCTGGGTAGTTGCTCTCATCCTGGAATACAGAATCGCAGATTGCCTGGATCTGTGGGTTCTGTGTTGAGTAGATCTTAAGACCGCCACTGTAGAGCAGTGTGTAGGCCTGAGTTTCGTTATAGCCTGCTGCAATAAGGTCATCAAGGACATCATTGGTAAGGGCGTCAACGAAGTAGGAGTTGATGGTTGAATCTCCACCTGTCTCCTGGTTGACGTTCTGGATTCTTGAGTAAACATCATCTGCCATGGCCTTATCGTATTCTACCTGGCTGATGTATTCGTGCTTTAACATGTTTCCGAGAACCTTTGCCCTACGCTCAGAGTTCTTTTCCGGATGAGTGATAGGGTTGAACCTGCTGGGGTTCTGGGTGATGGCAGCTATTACAGCACACTCGGAAAGGGTCAGGTCGCTGACTGACTTGTTGAAGTAACGAAGGGAAGCAGCCTGTACTCCCAGGGTGTTCTGGCCAAGGTTGATGGTGTTCATATAGTTAAGAAGAATATCCTCTTTGGACATTTTCTTTTCGAGCTGAACTGCCAGATACTGCTCCTGGATCTTACGCTTTACACTCTGGATGAAGGTCTCATCTGTCCATCCGGAGAATACGTTGTTCTTAAGGAGCTGCTGGGTAATGGTACTGGCACCCTGTGAGAAGTCTCTGGTTGTGATACCAACAACACCGGCACGGATGATACCCTGAATATCAATACCATTGTGCTCGTAGAATCTCTCATCCTCGATGGCAACAAAGGCATTTGCAAGATCCTTGGGGATCATATCCATGGTAACCGGGATTCGGTTTGAATCTGTGGATACCAGCTTGGCGATCTGATTGCCGTCTGTGTCATATACAAATGTTGAAAAGCCCGTTGGGGTTACATCAATATTTCCAATGTCAGGAGCGCCATCCTTGATACCATTAAATACACCGATTCCGGCGCTGGTTCCAATGATGACAATTCCTATTATCATTGCAAGAAGAATATAGAATCCGAAGAGACTTATCTTCTTTCCCCATTTATTGGTACCGGAGTTCAGGGCTCTTGCCTGCTGTACGATACCTCTTTTTCCATAATTCATATAGAAACCTCGCATGTTGATTTGAATTATTACATATTAAACCAATGTATTATACCACAGAAATGGACTCGATAAAACCTCGTCTCATTTCTTGGTATGCTTATTGCTAAACTCGAAAGTACCTTGTTAAGCAATGCGCGATACCACACCGGGATAGATGCGTAAAATTTGCAGGGAATGTGTATGGAGAGCAATATATGATATACTTCAAATATGAGTGTGAATGAATCTTATAAAGTTATAACTTCAAATGGAAGCGGAGAGATCGTGGAGAAGAAGTCCCGGTTCATAGGAAATGTATTCCGGGTGGAAAACGCATCTGAAGCTGAAGAGAAGATAGCAGAGATTTCAAAGAAGTACTGGGATGCCAGGCACAATTGCTACGCTTATGTAATAGGCGCCAACAGCGAGATCACCAAGTGCAGTGATAACGGTGAACCTTCAGGCACTGCTGGAAAGCCCATCCTGG
>CAMVRW010000030.1 GCA_947169985.1 uncultured Butyrivibrio sp.
GTCCTACATATATTGATCACACACCTGTAATGGTTAAGGATCATCTCTCCAGAGACCAGTTCAGATTATATCAGCTAATCTGGAGAAGATTTATGGCAAGCCGTATGGCTGCTGCAAAGTATGAGACCACATCAGTTAAGATTGATTCAGGAGAGCACAGATTTACCGTTGCTGCATCCAAGACTGTATTTGATGGTTTCCTTAATGTTTATACTGACGATGAGGATCAGATTGAAAAGAATGTTCTCATGAAGAACCTGGATACAAATACAAAGCTTAAATTTGATTCCTTTGACAGCGCACAGCATTTTACACAGCCTGCTCCTCATTACACTGAGGCTTCATTGGTACACGACCTTGAGGCTCTTGGAATCGGAAGACCAAGTACCTATGCTCCTACAATCTCAACTATCATGGCTAGGCACTATATCACCAAGGAAAATAAGAGCCTTTACATCACAGAGCTTGGCCAGGCAGTTAACAAGATGATGATGGAAGCTTTCCCTCAGATCGTGGATGTTAACTTTACATCTAACATGGAAGCTCTTTTAGATGGTATTGCTGAGGGTGAGGTTAAGTGGAAGACAGTAATAGAGAATTTCTATCCTGACCTTAATGAAGCAGTTGCTGCTGCAGAAAAGGAACTTGAGAAGGTTCAGGTTCAGGATGAGGTGACAGATGAGGTCTGCGAACTTTGCGGACGCAATCTTGTTATCAAGTATGGACCTCATGGTAAGTTTCTTGCTTGCCCGGGATTCCCTGAATGTAAGAACACAAAGCCATATTTTGAGAAGATCGGAGTTTCCTGCCCTAAGTGTGGAAAGGATATTGTTCTTAAGAGAACTAAAAAGGGACGTATCTTCTATGGATGTATTGATAATCCTAATTGTGACTTTATGTCCTGGCAGAGACCTGTTTCCAAGAAGTGTCCTAAGTGCGGAGGACTTATGTATGCTAAGAACTCCAAGCTTGCCTGTGGCAATCCGGAATGTGGTCATGTGGAAGATAAAGAAACTAAATAACGCTAATTTTCTGAAAGTTTCTGAAAACTTCACCTTATTTTAATAATTGTAGGCGCTTTATTATTTGAAGCGCCTATTTTTTTATGCTATGATACAAATAGCGTAGTGAGAATTTGTACGTTTTTTCGTCTAAAAGCACTACCGGGTGTGGGGAAATATCTTGTAAAGGAGAACTCTGATGAGTAGTGTACAACTACTGGATAAGACCCGTAAGATCGGGAAACTACTTCATAACAGCAATTCCGGAAAAGTAGTTTTCAACGATATCTGCAGAGTGTTGTGTGATATTTTATCCTCTAACATGTTCGTCATCAGTAAGAAGGGTAAGGTATTAGGCATTGGTGAAAGTGCAGATGTAGAGTCTTTGACGGGACTTCTTGTTGACAGTGTAGGTTCTTTTATCGATCCTATGCTGAATGAGCGACTTCTTACAATTCTATCCACTAAGGAAAATGTTAACCTTGAGACTCTTGGATTTGAAGGTATTGATTCTTCTAAATTCCAGGCAATAATAACACCTATAGAAATAGCTGGAGAGAGGCTGGGAACTCTTTTCATATATAAGACGGAAAAGCCTTACGACATAGATGATATTATTCTTTGTGAGTATGGCACAACAGTAGTTGGACTTGAAATGCTAAGGGCTGTCAATGAAGAAAATGCTGAGGAAAGCAGAAAGTTGGCAGTTGTCAAATCGGCAATAGGAACACTTTCATTCTCAGAAATGCAGGCTATCATTCATATCTTTGATGAGCTTGATGGAATGGAAGGAGTGCTAGTAGCCAGTAAGATCGCAGACAGAGTTGGTATTACCCGAAGCGTTATAGTGAATGCTCTTAGGAAATTTGAGAGTGCCGGAGTAATAGAATCCCGGTCTTCAGGAATGAAGGGCACCTACATCAAGGTTACCAACGACGTGGTCTTCGGGGAGATAAAAAAGCTAAAGCAGGAATTATAATTTGCCGATAAATATTGTAAGTACATCAGTATTTACGACAGGGATGGATTTAGATGAAAGGATTTATCACAGGATAAATCCTTTCTTTGTTTTTACCATACATTTTGTAGACAAACCTTTCAAAAAACACAATATAAAGTATATAACACTTGTATTTTAAGCGAAAAAATCATATTATTAATAATAATGCAAAGGAGGGGATGAAAGTGATAAACAGCAATGTCTTTGACTACATTAATGTGCTGGATAAGGCCGCTGATGCTTCCTGGACCAGGAATGAAGTAATTGCTAATAATATTGCTAACATCGATACACCCGGCTACAAGAGGCAGGACCTTAACTTTGAGGATGAACTTGAAAGAGCCCTTGGGCATTCAAGATATAAGACCATGGATGCTAAGGTTGCTGATCTTAAGGATAAGCATTTACAGGCCAGGGTTGTTAATGACTACTCCGGATTTTCCTATAGGACTGATAAGAACAATGTTGATGTAGATACAGAGAATGTTTTGCTTGCAGCTAACCAGCTCAAGTACAACGGTCTTATGGAAGGCGTTAAGGCAGAGTTTAAAAACCTTGCTGCTGTAACCAAGTCATCATAATAAGGGAGGTGTCAGATGAGCATATTTGATTCTTTTAATATCAATTCATCAGGTATGACGGCTCAGCGCTTCAGGATGGATATCATTTCTGAGAATATCGCTAATGCTAATACCACAAGAACCGCAGACGGCTCTCCTTATGTGAGAAAGGTTGTCAGATTTGAGGAAAAGGGTTCTCAGACTCCTTTTTCCAGGATCCTTAATGAGAGACTGGACCACTATTCAGGCAGGGGCGTTAAGGTTACCACAGTTCAGGATGATACCTGGACACAGATGAACGTAGTATACGATCCTTCTCATCCGGATTCTGATGAGAATGGTTATGTTACCTATCCAAATGTCAATACGGTTACAGAGATGACAAACCTTATTGACGCCAGCAGATCCTATGAGGCCAATGCCACAGCATTTACTGCCAGCAAGACAATGGCTATGAAGGGACTGGAGTTAGGACAGAGTTAAGCTGAGAACACCTGGCGAAGTCTTTTTGAGCCTGGTGTGAACGTGTTACGCGTAGCGTAACTTCCTTAATTTTTATGGGAAAATGGGAGGGAATCTTAAATGGCATCTCTTGATATTTCGCAACTGCGCAACGTAAGTTCAGATGTTATCAGACATGCAGAGAAGACAAACAGCAGAGTATACAATGTTCTTGGCGACGACCAGAAGGGGAATGATGAGTCCTTCAAGAGCATATTTTCAGCTGCAATCGACAACATAAACACCACAAATGCTTATTTGTCCGATGCTGAGAATGAGGAGATCAAATGGGCTTTGGGTCAGACTGACAATACCCATGATCTTTCCATTGCTTTGCAGAAGGCATCTACAACTCTTCAGTACACGGTAGCCATCAGGGATAAGGCTATGGCAGCTTACAGAGAGATTACTCAGATGCAGATCTAAAGTTTTAGTTGTTTTATATATGGGGAGGGAGAATAAATGCCTGAAAGAATTAAAGCTATTTGGCAGCGAATTCTCGACTGGTGGAATCAGTTCACAGCCCGTCAAAAGACCCTTATCATCGGGGCTAGCACGGTTGTACTGCTTACCATCATTATTTTGGTGTCTGTTTTAAATCAGCCACAATACATTCTATTGGCCAATGCCAATTCTACAAAAGAGGCTTCTCAGATAAAGGAGCTTCTTGATTCCAATGCAGTAAATTACAAGATGTCCGATGATGGTTTGGAGTTTAAGGTTCTTAAAAAGGATCAGGCTTCAGCCAATCTTTTGCTGGGCGCAAATGATATCCAGTCCTATGCCTACAGTATCGACAATGTTACAGAAGGCAGCTTTTCAACAACAGAGTCTGATAAACAAAAGAAATATGTGCTGTATTTAGAGAGCCGTCTGGAACAGGACTTTATTGCAAAGTTTGACGCCATTGAAAGTGCCAATGTAAAGCTTCACATTCCTGACAATGACGGAACACTCATTGGTAATCAGGAAGATTCATCAGCCTGGATACTTCTTAATCTCAAGGAAGATGGAAAGTTTGATGAAGAAAATGCTGCTTTCCTTGCTAAGGCGGTTGCTGTTGCTATAGGAAATGAGAATACTGACAATATCGTAATCCTTGACAGCTTAGGGAATATGCTCTTTTCAGGCGGAGAGGATACCACCACTTCAGGTCTTGCTTCAAGCCAGCTTACTGTTAAGGCTAAAGCAGAACAGCTCCTTAAGTCAGAGGTGAAAAAGGTTCTTCTTGGAACAAAGCTTTACGACAATATAGAGGTTGCCAGCAATCTGGTAATGGATTTTACAAAACAGGAAGTTGTTGATCATCAGTATACACCTGCTGAAGATCAGACTCAGGGTGTACTTAGCCATGAGGATACCTACAACGCTGAGAATGTCAGTGGAATCAGTGGTATTCCTGGTACAGATACAAATGCTGAAGATGAGACTACTTATGTAACGCAGGATAATACCAATTCCACATCAACTATTACTGAGGAGTCAAGGGATTATCTTCCAAATGAGAAGATCACTACAACTGAGAGTGTTCCCGGCGCAGTTAATTATTCTAACAGTTCAATTTCTGTTACAGCCATTAACTACGCAGTAATGAAGGAAGAGGACTATAAGGCTGAAGATCACGAGAATGCTACCTGGGAGGAGTTTAAGGCAAGTAATACTGAACCTTTAGTTTCAGAGGTTCCTGAAGCCATGATCAATGTAGTGTCTAAAGCAACAGGTATTCCGGCAGAGAATGTTGCTATGGCAGCCTATACAGAATATGTATTCTTTGATAGGACAGGAAGTACTATCACTGTTACAGATATACTTCAGATTGTTCTTATCCTTGTTATTCTTGGACTTCTTGCCTTCATCATTATCAGAAGCATGTGGACATCCAAGAAGGTGGAGGAGGAGCCGGAACAGCCGGAGCAGCTTTCTGTTGAGCAGCTTCTGGAGTCACAGCCTGAGGAGCAGTTGGTTGACATTGAGATGGATCAGGGCTCTGAGACCAAGAGGCTTATTGAAAAGTTTGTTGATGAAAATCCCGAAGCTGCAGCTACGCTTCTTAGAAACTGGCTCAACGAGGACTTCGGTTAAGTTATTTATTTGTTAGTGGGGAGTTAAACTATGGATGTAGAAGTAGCAGCTAGTGGAAATTCGATAATAGCGGACTTCACCGGAACTCAAAAAGCAGCTATTCTTCTGATCGCACTTGGACCAGAAAAATCTGCTGCCATATTCAAACATCTTAAGGAAGAAGAGATTGAGGAGCTGACTCTGGAAATTGCCAACACCAGGTCAGTCACATCCCAGATAAAGGAAGCTGTCCTTGAGGAATTCTACGGAGTGTGCCTTGCTCAGCAGTACATTGCTGAAGGTGGTATCACTTATGCTAAGGAACTTCTTGAGAAAGCTCTCGGTGAGGATAAGGCTCTTGATGTTATCAGTAAGCTTACTGCTTCCCTGCAGGTTAAGCCTTTCGAGTTTATCCGCAAGACTGAGCCATCACAGATACTTACTTTCATTCAGGACGAGCATCCTCAGACCATTGCCCTTATTTTGTCCTATATGTCACCTGCCCAGTCTGCCATGATCCTTTCAGCTTTGGCACCTGACAGACAGGCTGATGTTGCTAAGCGTATCGCGGCCATGGATAGAACCAGCCCTGATACCATTAAAGAGGTAGAGAAGGTTTTGGAATCAAAGTTGTCATCTCTTGTAAATCAGGATTACACGATTATCGGTGGTGTAGATGCAGTAGTAGAGATCCTGAATACTGTAGACCGTGCCACAGAGAAACACATCATGGAGACTCTGGAAATCGAAGAGCCAGAGCTTGCAGACGAGATCAGAAAGAAGATGTTCGTATTCGAGGACGTTCTCCTTCTGGACGACAGATCTATTCAGAGAGTGCTGCGTGAGGTTGAGAACTCTGACCTTGCTCTTGCGCTTAAGAGTGCTACCGAGCAGGTACAGACAGCTATCTTCAACAACCTGTCAAAGCGTCTTGCAGCTATGATCAAGGAAGATATGGACTTCATGGGCCCTGTTCGTATGAAGGATGTTGAGGAAGCTCAGCAGAAGATCGTTAACGTCATCAGGAAGCTTGAAGATTCCGGCGAGATTGTAATCTCCAGAGGCGGAGGTGATGAGTTAGTTGTCTAATCTTTTTAAAGCGGGTTTTGTGAGCTTTGATAGTTCTGAAGCCCGTATAATCGACAGTAATGAGCTGGCTAACAAAAAGATCGAGGCCTTTCAGGAACAGGAGCTTAGAAGACAGCGCGCCCAGATGTCCCAGGAAGAGGGATATGAAGAAGGCATGGAAGGGGAAGACTTTATTCCAGGTATTGATATGGAACAGCTCACCCAGCTTACAGAGGATCAGAGCATGTTACAGTCAGTACCACCTGATCCTCAGTTTGATATGGAAGCAATGCAGGCTGAGATTGACTTAAAACTCCAGCAGGCCCAGGAACAGGCTGATATGATCATTCAGAATGCTAATGCCCAGGCTGATGAGATAAGGAATAACGCCGTTGAAGAGGGAAGAGCCCAGGGTTATGAAGCTGGCTATCAGGAAGGCGTTGCTGCAGCCCAGGCTCTACAGGATGAAATAGAACAACAAAGAGGTGATCTGGAAAAGGAATACCAGCAGTTAGTTGACGAGCTGGAGCCTGAGATGGTGGATATCCTTACCCAGATATATGAGCATGTCTTTAACATAGAACTCAGGGAAGATAAGGGGATAATACTTCATCTTCTTAAGACGACTCTTTCCAGAATTGAGCCCGGTAATGACCTAATAGTTCATATTTCCTCTGATGATTATGATGAAGTAATGGATGAAAGAGATACACTTCAGGCTGCCATAACTTCACCTAATACAACTATGGAGATTATTGAAGATCCTCTTTTGAAGGAAAATGAATGTATGATCGAGTCAGATAGTGGTGTATTTGACTGCAGCCTTGGAGTTGAGCTTTCAGAGATCACACGTAAGCTCAAACTCCTTTCCTTTGACAGAAAGAAAAGATAATAGGAGATACTTTTTATGCTGGTATCCTCATTTGATCTTTCAAAATACAAAAAGATGGCCAACGCACCATTTTACCGCACTAGAGGTAAAGTGGTTAATGTTATTGGACTTACTATTGAGTCAGCCGGTCCTGATGCCAAGCTTGGTGATATCTGCCTCATTTATCCCAAGAAAAAGGACGATGACTCACTTACTGAACATGTTGTAAAGCCTGCCATGGCTGAGGTTGTGGGCTTTAAGGATAACCATGTTCAGCTGATGCCTTACGAGAACACCAGTGGTATCGGAAATGGCAGTATTGTTGAGAATACCGATTCGCCTCTTCGTGTAAATGTAGGTGAGGGACTCCTTGGTCAGACCTTGGATGGTCTTGGAAGGATTGACGGAACCAACTATGGTCAGGGCGTACAGCTGGAGGGCGGTGTTGCTTATTCAGTCGAGAACCAGCCACCGGATCCCATGACCAGAGACCCGATCTCAGAGGTGCTTTCTCTGGGGGTTAAAGCAGTTGACGGACTTCTTACAGTTGGCAAAGGCCAGCGTATTGGCATCTTTGCCGGTTCCGGTGTTGGTAAGTCAACACTCCTTGGTATGTTTGCGAGAAATACCCAGGCAGATATCAATGTTATAGCTCTTATTGGAGAGCGTGGAAGGGAAGTAAGAGAGTTTATCGAGAGAGACCTTGGCGAAGAGGGTATGAAGAGGTCAATTGTTGTGTGTGCAACTTCCGATAAACCTGCCCTTGAGAGACTTAAGGCTGCCAAGACAGCTACTTCCATAGCAGAATATTTTAGGGATAAGGGAAAAGACGTGCTTCTGATGATGGACTCCCTTACCCGTTTTTCCATGGCGCAGCGTGAGATAGGTCTCGCTTCCGGAGAACCTCCCGTTTCAAGAGGGTATCCGCCTTCAGTTTATGCGGAGATGCCAAAACTTCTTGAAAGGGCCGGCAGATCGCGTAAGGGTTCTATCACAGGTCTTTATACTGTACTTGTTGATGGTGATGACATGAACGAGCCTATTACTGATACTGCCCGCGGTATTCTTGACGGACATATAGTCCTTAACAGGAAGCTTGCTCAGAAAAACCATTATCCGGCGATCGACGTTCTTGCCAGCATTTCCAGATGTATGTCTGCCATTGCTGATCCGGAGCACAAAAAAGCTGCAGGTAAGCTTAAAAATGTCCTTGCTACCTACAATGATGCTGAGGATCTTATCAATATCGGTGCTTATAGAAGTGGTGCCAACAAGAACATTGACTATGCTGTTTCCAAGATAGAAAGAGTAAACAATTTCCTTATGCAGGAGACAGATGAGAAGTTCACCTTTGAAGAGATCAGGGGCCAACTCCTTGAAATGTTCAATGATTAAAATGGATAGCTTATGGCAAGATTTGTTTACAGAATGCAGAGCGTCCTGAATATCAAGCAGCAGACTGAGAACCAGACCAAGATGGAGTTTGCTGTGGCTCAGGCTGAGCTTAATAAGCAGCTTGATATACTTCAGGAATATATAGACAGGAAGGCTGCATACCTCCAGGAGGCTGAGGATCTTCGAAACGATGAATCCTTAAAGCTCCAGGATATATTGGATAATCAGTATGCCACTGCCCAGATGGACGTTATGATCAAACACCAGTCCATGGTGGTCCAGAAGGAAGAGCAGAAGGTCGAAAGAGTTAGGATAAAGCTCACCAGGAATATCCAGGAGAGAAAGATGCAGGAGACCTTAAGGGACAGAGCTTTTGCAGAGTTTCTTGAGGAACAGAAACAGGAAGAAGCTAAGGAAAACGATCAGCGAACCAGCTTTACCTACGGACAAAGACAGAAGGAAAATAATTAAATGGCTGATACCAACTTACTGAATTCACCTGACGACCCCAAAGCCGCCAGGGCCAAGCTAAAAGCTGACAAAAAAGAATACAGGAAAGCCCTTAAGGAGCAACGTAAAGCCCAGAAGGAAAAGGAGCAGGAGTTTGCGGACAGAAGTGCGGAACTGAGCGGTGATAATGCCGGTGGTTTCGCAACCATCGTAATTACCTTCCTTATTATCCTTATCTGGCTTGCTATCATGGCTCTTTTAGTTAAGTTAGATGTAGGTGGTTTCGGCTCAGATGTACTTGCTCCTATACTTAAGGATATCCCTTATGTGAATCTAATCCTTCCGGAAGGCTCTGTAGAAAAGAAATCTGATACTACAACTACAGAGGTTACAGTTGATGAATCCGGAAATACTACCACCAGCGCTATAGATAATCTTGAAGATGCTCTTGCATATATAAAGAGGCTTGAAAAGGCTCTTAATGATGAAATGCAGTCCAATGCAGATCTTAGGACTGAGAACGAGAAGCTTAAGGCAGAGGTTGCTCGCCTTGAGCCATTTGAAGAGCAGCAAAAAGCGTTCTATGAAGAAAAGGCAAAGTTTTATGAGGAAGTTGTATATGGCAGCAATTCGCCTGATGCAGAAGCCTTTGCCCAGTACTACGAGATGATCGATCCTGACAACGCTGCTGAGATCTATGCCAAGATCAAACAGCAGGGTGTTGATGATGCTGCTATCAAGGCCTTTGCAACAACCTATTCCAGCATGAAGGCAAAGAGCGCTGCCAAGATCTTTGATGAGATGGTCAATGAGAATCAGATAACTCTGGTTTCCAAGATCCTGGCCCAAATGAGTGTAGAGAATCGCTCTGATATTTTGGCTGCAATGGAAAAAGAGAATTCTGCTAAGCTGACACAACTTCTTGAACCTACTTCCATGGAACAGAAGTCTACTAAGATTACAGGATAAAAATATGAAGATGTCAGGGGAAAGCGTCCATTGGCATCTTCATTTTTTTTTACTAAGCCTCTTAAGTTTGAGGCTGAATAACCGATATACATAACGAAGTACTACGGGTGTACTTTGGGTACAAGAATATGAAAGGAGGAGTTGAATGGGCAGTGCAAATAACGCAGTAAGCGCTATTGCAGCTTACATGGCACAGAGCACTGCAGCCACAAATGTTTCAAATGTCGTAAGCTCCAAAAAAAGTTCTCAGACAGCGGTAACAAGCTTTGATAATGTTCTTAATAAGGTTTCGGATTCTCTTATCCAGTCCAGAACCACAGATGTATCAAAGAATGTAAATCAGGCACTGGATGCGGCAAAGCAGACGAAGACCGATGACATTACAACAAAGGCTGAAACCACTAAATCAGATATACAGGTTAATGAGAACGCCAATACTAATCAGGCAGTTGATAATTCACAGGAAGTGAATGAAACTACCGAAGTGGCAGCAACAAGTCAGACAAATGAAACACAGAGCACGGAAGCTGATACTAAGCTGCAGGAAGCCATCACTGAAGATGGAAAAGAGCTAATGGCTCAGATCGCAGAAAACTTAGACGTTAGTGAAGACGACATAGTTAATGCGATGCAGGTACTAGGCCTTATGGCGGCAGATCTTTTAGACCCGGCTAACATACAGATGCTTGTGACAGAACTTACCGGTCAGGAAGAAGCCATAGATCATATTACAGATTCTGATATATATACATCACTGCAGGACCTCATGGAGGGTGCGGAGAGTATGAAGAGCGGACTTATGAATGAGTTCGATCTATCAGAAGAACAGTTGCAGAGTGCTATTGAAGATAATAAGAATAGCTTCGCAGAGCAGCTGCAGACAGAGACAAAAGAGATTCAACAGCCCGAGATACTCTTAAATCCTCGGGAGAATGAAATGAAACAGCAGTTGAACACCGTTAAGGCTACCGCACCACAGTCAGAGGCGTTCACAGATAAGACCCCGGAAGAAAAACCTATAGAGATCATCACAGAAGACTCAAAGAGTAGCAGTGATAACAAAGGAAGTTTCCAGTCCGGCGCCGAGTCATCAAATCTTTTCAATCAGGTGATGGATAATATCGCAGATGCTGCAATGAATGCAGATCCGACATCCTCTGTAAGCTACACCGACAGAGCACAGATGGAAGATATTATCAGACAGATCACCGAAAAGATCACTATTTCATCAAAAGCAGAAGAGACATCAATGGAATTGCAGCTGCATCCAGCCAGCCTTGGTAATGTAAATGTACTTCTTACCAGTGGCAAGGACGGAATTGTAGCCAAGTTTACAGCCCAAAACCAGATAGTAAGAGAAGCTGTAGAAGCTCAGATGGTTCAGCTCACACAGAAGTTTGAAGAAAATGGCATTAAGGTAACATCTATTGAAGTTACAGTTGGAGGCCATGGATTTGAACAGAACTTAGAGCAGGGCAATGACAGACAGCCTGGTCAGGCCGGGGCGGATAAGAAGGTTAAGCCTTTAAGGAGGATCAACCTTTCAGAGCTGGAAGATGACCAGATTGAAGAACTCACCAGTGATGCCGACAGAATAGCTGCTTCGATGATGGCAGTAAACGGAAACTCAGTTGACTTCAGTGCATAACTGAAGAACAAAGAGGTTAAAGAATATGGCAGATACAAGTTCAGTAAATGCAATCATTAAAAATGGTGAAGTAATAAACTCAGGTATTAAGACCAAAGAGCAGGAGGCAGCATCAAAAACTACTCCTAACGGTTATGATAAGGATGCCTTCATGCAGATACTTGTAGCTCAGATGAAGTATCAGGATCCATTGGAGCCTACATCCAATACTGAGTATATTTCCCAGTACGCAACCTTCACACAGGTTGAGCAGCTCTCCAATATGGCTAGTGCCATGTCCTTATCAAGGGCATCTGAGATGGTTGGAAAGACAGTAACCATAAAGCAGACCAACGCTGAAAATGGTACTTCCACAGAGATCCAGGGAGTGGTTGACTTTGTTAACTACAGTGGAAATAAGGCTTATCTCAATATTGAAGGCGTCAACTACGATATTGAAGATGTAGTACAGGTTCTTGACTCCAGCTATACAGAGGCTCTTGAAGCTGTAGCTGATTTCCAGAAGGCCATTGATAAGCTTCCTAACCTTGACATGATCACTGAAGAGGAGCACGGTCTTACAATCGATACCATGTACACATACTACAATGAGAATATGCCTGACAAGGCTAAGAATCTCATGGACAAGAACTACGTCACAGCACTTCTTCAGTATGTTAACCGCATTGATGATATCAGGGAAGATCAACACAGGACATTTGTTGAGAAGGATAACTCATAACTGATTGATTTGTAATCATGGAGGACAAAAGACATGACGTTGGATAACAGACAGTTTATGTCCATCGGACAAGTCCAGGATCAATACTTAAATCCCAATACTCCTAAAGTAGGCAAGGATAATAATTCCTTGCCTACTGGAGAAAATTCTTTTGCTTCAGTTCTAAATAAAGTAAAGGAATCAGCCGATATAACTAACAGTGAAGGACCTGTTAAGTTTTCTAAGCATGCCATGAATAGGCTGAGTCTTCGAAATATTGAACTGACTAGCGAGCAGATGGACAGACTAAATCAGGGCAAGATCGAAGCCAGTGAAAAAGGCATAAAGGATTCATTGATCCTGGTGGATCAGCTGGCATTTATAGTAAACGTACCCAACAATACCGTAGTAACAGCGATGGATCAGACAGAAAACAAGAGCAACGTATTCACTAACATAGACGGAGCAGTTATTGCATGATTGGACCGAAGAGGGATTCCGGCTTAGCCGGCAGGTGGACGTGCCTGACCCTCCAGGAAATCTTCAGATCCCGGACAGACTGCCGGAATCTATCCGCAAAACTCTTGCTTCGTCCGAAATCAAAACCTCATAGTTTTTTTATTTGATGGAGGACTTTGCCTTATGATGAGATCACTTTATTCTGGTGTTGCAGGACTTCGTACACATCAGACCAAGATGGACGTTCTTGGTAACAACATTGCTAACGTAAATACAACTTCTTTTAAATCACAGTCAATCACATTCTCAGATCTTATGTATCAGACAACCCAGACAGCATCTGGTGCAACAGAGACCAAAGGTGGCGTAAACGCACGTCAGATCGGTCTTGGTGCTAAATCAGGTGCTATTGCAACTGCAATCGAGTCTCAGGGTGCAACTCAGACCACAAACAATCCTTTCGACATCATGATCACAGGAAAATCTTTCTTCGTTGTTAACAACGGAAAAGAGAACCTTTACACACGTGATGGTTCCTTCTACGTTGACGGTGCAGGAAACCTGGCAATGCAGTCAAACGGCTATCTGGTACAGGGATGGGTAGCAAAAGAAAATAAGGAAACAGGAGAGATCACAGTTGACAGGAATGGTGGACTTAATCCACTTCAGATCATGAATGCTGATAACTCCACATATTCACCTGCATCTACAACAGCAGGTCTGTACAGCGGAAACATTGATGATTTTGATACAAACGTTACATCTGATGATGGAAAGACCGTAACTCTTGAGCTCTATGACAACAAGGGGTATCTTTATACAGCTAAGTTTAGATTGAAAGATACATCAACAGATCATCTTTTTTCACTTGAACTTACTGACATCATAGATTCTTCAGGTAACACCATTGGTTCAGACCTTCTTAAGGGCGTAACCTTTGGAACAACTGACAGCAAGGATCAGAATGTTGAGACAAAGACAGCTTCCGATGGCGGAAACAAGTACAAGGTAATTACAGATTCCACAAATAATACTGCAGAGATCTATCTTCAGCCCGGCGCTGTTGAGTATAGCAAGGTTTCCCTTACCGGAACACTGGCAGATCTGATGACAACCAGTACTACAACAGGCAAAAATGTCCTGTTGAATGTATACGGCAAGAAGGATTCTGATATTACAGGTTCTTCAACTAAGTATGACAAGGACAGTACATATACAATAGATAAGGATACAGGTGCTATTGAGGTTCAATATACAGTAACTGATGATTCCAAGACAAAGAGTTCTACTTTTCTTTATTCCTCATCTGTAAGTTCAGATTATTACTATGATGAGAATACTGGAAAGGGATACAAGGTCCCTGAAGAATTTACAAATCTTAAGAGTACAGCATTATCACCCTATCAGACTGAGACACTTAAGAAAGTTTATGGTGTTACTCCGGATACAACTCATACATATTCATTTGATGGTTCTAAGGTAACTGAAAAAAATATTACTTCTCTTGGAGTTCAAACAGTAGCAACAAAGATTTCGTATGCTTCTATAACTTCACATGACAGTGATTTTACTGCCAGCACGGGATATAACAGCATTACGACGGATCTTCAATACACAGATCCTGTAACTGGAACAACAACTAACTATGATCCGGTATATTATACCTTCGATGGTGATAATCTGAAGATCTATAATGCGGATTACTCT
>CAMVRW010000031.1 GCA_947169985.1 uncultured Butyrivibrio sp.
GAAATCCAGAAAGAGATAGCAAAGAGAAAGTAATAAAGTCAAAAGAGGGGAGCAGCTTCTGTTCCCTTTATTTACAAGGAGACCAATATGGAGAGAAAAGATACAGACAAATTATCATTTGTTCTTAGCAATGCAGCAGAGTGCACAGTTCTTCTTAAAAAGAGCGGACAGTTCCCTTTAGATAAACCCGGTAAGATTGCTGCTTACGGAGCCGGACTTCGCTATACGATAAAGGGCGGTACAGGTTCGGGAGAGGTTAATTCAAAAGAATCTTTCACAATAGAGCAGGGACTTGAACGGGCAGGATTCATTATCGCTTCAAAGAGTTGGCTTGATGCCTATGATGAGGTAAGAAGGAAAGCCAAAAAGCAGTTTATTAAGTATATTAAGACGCAGGCAAAGGCAAAGCATGAGAACGCAATAATGTATTCCATGGGAAAGACCATGAAAGAGCCTGACCACAATCTTGAGATCACAAAGGTATGCGATACAGCCATATATGTTGTCAGCAGAAATTCCGGAGAGGGAAGCGACAGAGAGGTTTTAGAAGGCGATGTTAAGCTGTCAAAGTCTGAGATCCGTGACATCCTTCTTCTGAATAAAATGTATGACAGGTTCATGCTTGTTTTAAATGTCGGAGGTGTAGTAGATCTTTCACCTGTGATGGAGGTAAAAGATATTCTTCTTTTATCCCAGCTTGGAACTGATTGCGGGGCAGTACTTGCGGATATTCTTCTGGGAAAACAGAATCCTTCAGGGAAGCTCTCAACCACCTGGGCGGAGATTAAAGAATATTCAGCGGAAGGAACCTTTGGCGACTGGAACGATAACCGCTACAAAGAGGGTATTTATGTAGGTTATCGCTACTTTGATACCTTTAAGAAGACAGCTCTGTTCCCCTTTGGATTTGGACTGTCTTATACAACATTTGAGACTAAGGTATCAGATGTAAAGGCTAATAAGGATACCTTAATATGCGAGGTGCTTGTTAAGAATACAGGAAGCTGTTCAGGAAAAGAGGTTGTGCAGGTCTATCTCTCAGTCCCTGAAGATAAGCTGGATCAGCCATACCAGCAGTTGGTTTGCTATGCCAAGACGCCGCTTCTTGAAAGAAACGCAGAATGCAGGCTGGAGATGTCTTTCAGGCTTTCAGATTTTGCTTCCTATGACGAGGAATCTGAAAGTTATGTTCTTGAGAAGGGCAGATATGTAATCCGTGTAGGTAACAGCTCGGTGGATACAAAAATTGCTGCAGTTGCTATTTTGGAAGAAACAGTTACAACTTTAAAGACCAGAAACTGTCTCGGAAAACCTGACTTTACAGACATAAAGTCTGAGCATTCAGAGCCTTTGCCAATTCCTGAAGGTATTGTAACCTTCACACTTACTGCAGATGACTTTGAGAAAAGAGAAGTCTTTTTTGACAATGAGGTTTCAGTAGATTCCAGGATAAAGAACCTGACTGATGAAGAGCTTTCTTACATGCAGATCGGAAACTTTGATCCCAATGCAAAAGGGCTCAGCATTATCGGTAATGCCGCGACACATCTTGCAGGCGCTGCGGGAGAAACAACTTCACAGCTTGTAAATAAAGGTATCAGACCTCTTATCATGGCTGATGGCCCTGCGGGAATCAGGATTTCACTAAATTATTACGAAGAGGGCGAAAATCAGTATGATGCCGGAAATAAAGGTATGATGCCGGAGAGCATGCTTGAGATGATGGGACCCGTAACAGCTTTTATAGCTAAACTGATCGTCGGCGGAAAGAAGATTCCAAGGAATGCTGTGATCAAAGAGCATTCGGCAACCATGATCCCTATCGGTACAGCTATCGCTCAGAGCTTTAATACAGAACTGGCAGAGGCACTTGGAGATATTGTGGGAGAGGAGATGGAGAAGTTTGGAGTACATCTCTGGCTTGCACCTGCTCTTAACATTCACAGAAGCATCCTCTGCGGAAGAAACTTTGAATACTATTCAGAAGATCCGCTTGTGTCGGGTGAAGTGGCAGCTGCTATCACCAGAGGCGTGCAAAAGCACAAGGGATGCGGCACTACAATAAAGCATTACGCTGCCAATAATGCAGAGACTAACCGCTACTGCAATAACTCTCAGGTAAGTGAAAGAGCTATGAGAGAGATATACCTTCGGGGCTTTGATATCTGCATCAGGAAGTCCGAGCCTAAGGCAGTCATGACCAGCTACAACTTGCTAAATGGCATACATACTTCCGAGCACAGAGGACTTATTGAGGATGTTCTTAGGGGTGAATTCGGCTTTAAGGGAATAGTGATGACAGACTGGGTAATGACAATTATGACCAGCTCTAAGTCGAAATACCGCAATGCTCTTTCAGATGAAGTTGCAAAGGCAGGCGGAGAACTGTTCATGCCGGGAACCAAAAAGGACTATGAGAGAGTCCTTAAGGCACTTAAGGATGGAACACTTTCAAGGAAACAGCTTGAGATCAACGCAAGTAGGCTGATCAGAACTATCGATGAATTTTACGCAGATCGAAGGTAAGCTATGAAAGCAATCAGACTAAAGACAGAGTACTTAACAAATCCTATCGGAATAGATTACACAAGGCCAAGACTCAGCTGGGTCTGCGAAGGAGGCAAAAAGCAGACAGCATACAGGGTCATAGCAAAAGATGATGATGGAAATGCCATCTGGGACTCGGGGAAAACAGCTTCCTCCAAGATGCATCTTATCCCCTGGGGCGGAAAAGCCTTAAAGAGCAGACAGAGAGTAACCTGGAGCGTTGAGCTTTGGGATGAAAATGGCAATAAGGGAGAAGCAAGCGATGAAGCTACTTTTGAGCTGGGGCTTATAGATGAAAGCGACTGGAAGGCTTCATGGATAACGGGTAACTACTCTGTAAAAAGAAAAATGAGATACCCTGTAGACTGCTTCAGAACAAGCTTTACGGTTGGAACGAATAAAGAGGTTATTAAGGCAAGAGCCTACATGTCTGCCTGCGGTCTTTACGAAGGAAAGCTGAACGGAAAAAAGATTGGAAGCTTCTGCCTTGCTCCGGGACACACAGATTACAGAAAAAGAGTTCAGTATCAGACAGTAGATATCACCGACCAGGTAAAAGAGGGGAACAATGACCTTTTCTTTATGCTGGCAGACGGATGGTACAGAGGGTCTGTGGGAGCCTGGGGAATAAAGAACTTTTATGGAAATGAGACCAGACTCCTGGTTCAGATAGAGGTGTATTTTTCTGATGGCAGCAAAAAGGTCATCTGCTCAGGTGAAAACTTCGAATGGACTAATGACGGGCCAATAAGATTTGCTGACAACAAGGATGGCGAAATCTATGATGCATCAAAAGAAGATTTCAGTAAAGCAGTCTGGGGAAAGACAAAGATAACAAAGCATAACGTGATACCTACTGCATCAGATAACTTTGCGCTTACAGAACATGAGAGGTTTACAAATCCAAAACTGATCATTACACCAAGCGGCAAAAAGGTCTTTGACTTTGGGCAGAATATAGCAGGATATATCCAGTTTAAAGTAAATGCTAAATCCGGGCAGAGAATCTTTATGAGATTCGGAGAAAAGCTTGATGAGAACGGGGAATTTACTCAGACAAATATCCAGTGCGTTAAGAAGGACTTTGTAACTCCGCTTCAGCAGATAGAGTATTTCTGCAAGGACAAAGATAACTACTATAAGACCAGATTTGCGATTTTCGGCTTCCAATATGTCCTTGTTGAAAGTGATGTGGAGATACGTCCACAGGATATTACAGCCATTGCTGTCTATTCTGATTTTGAAACCACTTTTTCTTTTGAAAGCTCAAATGAACTTCTTAATAAGTTCGTCGAGAATACACTTTGGTCCCTTAAGAACAATTCTGCCGATCTTCCTACAGACTGTCCCACAAGAGAGCGCCATGGATGGTCAGGAGATGCGCAGATTTTTGTGAATACTGCAAGCTATATGGTGAACTATGCACCCTTTGCTGACAAGTATGAAAATGATCTTTGTGACCTTCAGCGAAAGAATGGTGCATTTACACAGATAGCACCGGAGGGCGGAACTGACTTTTACATGAAATCCATGGATGGTTCTGTAGGATGGGCTGATGCAGGCATAATGATCCCTTACAGACTGTGGAAGAAATATGGTGATATTTCTTTTATAGAAAAGTACTATGATAACATGCAAAAGTATGCAAGGTTTGCCATAGGGCGTCTGGGCAAACGCTCAGCTCTTATGTCTGAGAATGTTAAGATATCAAAGGAAAACCGCAGATATCTCTACAATGTCGGGCAGCATTACGGTGAATGGGCCGAACCTGAAGATGTTCACAAGATGTCTTTTAAAGACTTTTCAAAATCCAAGCCTGAAGAAGCTACAGCATACACAAGTTATGTTTTAGGGCTTATGAGCGAGATTGCCGCAGCTCTTGGAAAAGATCAGGATGCAAAGGAATATCAGGAGTATTCTGAAGGCTGCAAAAGGGCTTATCAGGAGCTTGTAGAGAACGAAGATTTTTCTCTTGATACAAACAGACAGGCGCGCCTTGTTCGTCCGCTGTACTTTGACCTTTTGAATGATACTCAAAAAGAGTATGCCAGAAAAAGGCTCATAAAAGCTCTTGATGAATATGGCTGGAGAGTCGGAACAGGCTTTTTATCAACGCCTCTTATTCTGTATGTTCTTCAGCAGATTGATGTCAGCTATGCATATAAGCTGCTTGAGAATGAAGAACTTCCCGGATGGCTCTATATGCCAAAAATCGGTGCTACTACTATCTGGGAAGACTGGAACGGACCTACTTCCGACAACGGACTGGGTGGCGGAATTGCGTCCCTTAACCATTATTCAAAGGGAGCTGTATGCGAGTGGATATTCTCTGAGATGTGCGGCATTAAGGTGGATGGAGAAAATAACTTTAGTATAGCACCAAAGCCCGGAGGACATTTTACAAGGGCATCATTTAGTTATGACAGTATATATGGAACTGTGTCATGCACATGGAGTCTACAGGAAGATGGCAAGTACAAGTATGACATTGTAGTTCCGCCAAATACTACTGCAGACATTAGAATTGATATTTAGAGTTGAAGGAGCTTGACTCAAAGAGCATTGTTGGGGAAGAAGCTGATGAAGCACAAGGTCAATGTAATCATAACATCTTATCGTATGCTCCATCAATGGCGGACAAAGGTTGGTTGGAATAACGAATAAAGAGAGTTGACAAATAGCCCCCCTAGTATATATTATGAAATAGTAGGGGGGACTATCATGTTACCCCATATTTATTGCCCGAAATATGTAATGGTGCACGGGATTATTTAGGAGTTGATAGATGACACAGTATATTGTTACAGGAATGACCTGCGCTGCATGCCAGGCTAGAGTTGAAAAAGCAGTTGCAAAATTGCCCGGGGTAAAAGAGGTAAGTGTTTCTCTTCTTACTAATTCCATGGGCGTAGAAGGTGATATCAGTGAAGCTGATGTCATCAGGGCTGTGGAAGAAGCAGGCTACGGTGCAAAGCCAAAGAATGCTGCAGATACCAAAGAGAACAAAGGAAAGCACAGTGCTTCCGATAAGCTTGCAGCAGAGGAAGAAGCGTTAAAAGATCATGAGACTCCAAAGCTTCTTAAGAGGCTTGCCTGGTCTATAGGATTTCTTTTGATCCTGATGTACCTGACCATGGGTCACAACATGCTTGAACTTCCGGTCCCGACCTTCCTTGAGCATAATCATCTTGGACTTGCACTTACACAGATGCTTCTTGCAATCATCGTGATGTATATTAACAGGGCATTTTTTATCTCGGGATTCAGAACTCTTTTCCATGGCAGCCCCAACATGGATGCCCTGGTAGCCCTTGGATCGTCCGTATCCTTTGGCTGGTCCCTATATGTCTTTTACAAGATGACAGTGATGATCACTCAGGGAACACAAAATGCGGATCTTATGGATGTTTATCACAGCCAGCTGTATTTTGAATCGGCAGCCATGATCCCGGCCCTTATCACAGTGGGTAAGACACTTGAGTCATTTTCCAAGGGAAGAACCACAGATGCACTTAAGAACCTGATGAAGATGGCTCCCAAGACCGCAGTGGTAGAGCGTGAGGGGAAAGAGCTTTTGGTGGACATTGACGAAGTTCAGGCGGGAGACGTATTCGTTGTAAAGGCCGGTGAGTCGATACCTGTGGATGGAACAATCATAGAGGGAGATACTGCTGTCGATGAATCAGCCCTTACGGGAGAATCCATCCCTGTGGATAAATCCGTAGGTGATAGCGTAAGTGCGGCAACCATAAATCAGTCGGGATTCTTTAAGGCTAAGGCCAGCCGTGTCGGTGAGGATACAACCTTTTCACAGATCATTCAGATGGTCAGCGATGCTGCTGCAACCAAGGCGCCAATAGCCAGAATAGCGGACAAGGTTTCAGGTGTATTTGTACCGGCAGTTATAGCTATCGCAGTCGTTGTTTTTATTATATGGATGGTACAGGGGTCGGGAGTAGTATTTGCCCTTGAGCGAGCAATCAGTGTACTTGTAATAAGCTGTCCATGCGCGCTGGGTCTGGCCACACCTGTTGCGATAATGGTTGGCAATGGTATGGGCGCCAAGAACGGAATCTTGTTTAAAACCAGTGAATCTCTGGAGTCCACAGGAATAGTTCAGATCGTGGCACTTGATAAGACAGGAACAATAACTGCTGGAAAGCCTGAAGTGACAGATATCATTCCTGCAGATGGAGTATCGGAATCAGAACTTGTAACAACAGCGTACCTGATGGAAGCAAGGAGCGAGCATCCGCTAGCCAAGGCGATCGTAAACTCTGTTGACAATCCGCCATGTCCGGTACAGCCCGTCATCAACTGGAAGGCACTTCCAGGAAATGGTATATCTGCCCAGCAGGATGGTAAGGCGCTGTATGCAGGTTCTGGTAAATTCATCCGCACTGTCTGCAGCATGGATCAGGTTATGGAGCAGAGGGAAAAGAGCCTTTCCGAAGAGGGCAAGACACCGCTGTTTTTTGCAAGAGATAGAAAGCTTCTTGGAATCATTGCAGTGGCTGATGCTATTAAAGCTGATTCTGCCCAGGCTGTAAAAGAACTTCAGAATATGGGCATTGAAGTTGTAATGCTCACAGGTGACAACGAGAAAACTGCTCAGGCAATCGGCAAGCAGGCAGGAGTTGACAGAGTCATAGCAGGTGTCCTTCCGGATGGCAAGGAAGCGGTTATCAGAAAACTTCAGAAATATGGGAAAATAGCAATGGTAGGTGATGGAATCAATGATTCACCTGCACTTACACGCGCAGACATTGGCATAGCGATCGGTGCCGGAGCTGATGTTGCTGTGGACGCTGCAGATGTTGTACTGATGAATTCAAAGCTTACTGATGTGTCAGCAGCTGTAAGGCTCAGCCGCGGAACTCTTAGGAATATATATGAGAATCTTTTCTGGGCCTTTGCCTATAACATCATTCTCATTCCAATGGCAGCAGGACTGTACCGTGGTATCTACATGAATCCTATGTGGGGAGCAGCAGCTATGGCCCTTTCAAGCTTTACGGTATGTATGAATGCTTTAAGGCTCAATCTGTTCAAGGTGCATGATGCATCTCACGATCGCAAGATGAGAAAAACCGTATCTTTAGACGGATTATCTGATAGTAATGTAAACATAAACAATGAAAAAATGGAGGAAAAGACAATGACAAAGACACTTAAGGTAGAAGGAATGATGTGTGAGCACTGCGAGGCTCGTGTAAAGAAGGCTCTTGAGGCTGTTGCAGGCGTTGAAAGTGCTGTGGCTGATCACAATGCAAACACAGCAGTAGTAACACTCAGTGTAGATGTAGCAGACGATGTCCTTAGAAAAGCTGTAGAAGATCAGGATTACAAAGTACTGGGAGTGGAGTGAAGATGAAAAGAATAAACTGAAAAAGGAAATGCAGTCTTATGACGATGCTTTAAGAAATTAGTAGGAGATATTACTTATGGCAAACAAAAAGACAATCAGGACAACAGCACAGAAAAGGGCTCTTACTAACCGCCTAAAACGTTTGGAAGGTCAGATACGTGGACTGGAAAAAATGATTGAAGATGACGCATACTGCAATGATATTCTTCAGCAGTCCATGTCTGCAGCTTCTGCGATAGACGGCTTTAATCAGGAACTCCTTGGCTATCATGTGAAAGGATGCGTGACTGATGGTATTAAAAACGGCGATGAAGAAATTGTTGATGAGCTTTTAAAGACAGTACGAAAGTTGATGAAATAACAAAATGGAACTATGGGAAGCCACTGCAGGAGGTTAAAGAAAAGGAGTTATTTGCTATGTGGAATATAATTATCATCCCGTTCCTGGGTACAGCGCTGGGCGCTGCCAGTGTATTTTTGTTTAAAAAAGAGATGGGTCAGAAAATGCAGCGTGCCCTTACAGGTTTTGCATCAGGAGTGATGGTGTCCGCATCTTTTTTCAGCCTTCTGCTTCCTGCGCTGGATCAGACAGCAGATATGGGAAAACTTGGATTTCTTCCTGTATCTATTGGATTTGGGATAGGTATGCTTTTTCTTCTGGTAATGGATATGGTGACTCCTCACATGCATCTGGATAAAAATGAGGAAGGTCCAAGGAGCGGACTTAAGAGAACAACAAAGCTTGTCCTTGCTGTTACTCTACATAATCTTCCTGAGGGAATGGCAGTAGGAATAGTATGCGCAGGCTGGCTTTATGGGAACAGCACGATCTCTTTTACGGGAGCCCTGGCCCTGGCAATCGGTATCGCAATACAGAACTTCCCTGAGGGTGCAATCGTTTCTATGCCGCTTCTGAGTGAGGGCGTTCCCAAAGGAAAGACGTTCTTTTATGGTGTCCTATCCGGAATTGTCGAACCCATAGGTGCACTTCTGGTTATTGCTGCATCAGGATTTTTTATTCCGCTGATGCCATACCTTCTGAGTTTTGCTGCAGGAGCTATGATATATGTTGTAGTAGAGGAACTCATTCCTGAGATGTCGGAGGGCGAGCACTCAAATATCGGAACAATCTCTTTTGCCCTGGGATTCATACTCATGATGGCGTTGGATGTAGGGCTGGGGTGACAGATCTTGATAAGCCTGTTGCCGGAGGCCCCAAAGGCTTCCGGGATTTTTTTATCTTTTGTTGACTTCATTGCTATGCTGTGTTAACGTAGTAAAAACATATTCAATTTTGTTGGGAGGAAAGTATGGGAACACAGATTGTTATTGGAGTTGTAATTGTATTGTATCTGGCCATGATGATCCTCATCGGCGTTATCTTTTCAAAGGGAAACGACGATGCAGGTGATTTCTATCTTGGTGGAAGAAAGCTTGGCCCTTTTGTTGCTGCCATGAGTGCAGAAGCTTCTGATATGAGCAGCTGGCTGCTCCTTGGTATACCGGGACTTGCATATCTTTCAGGTATGGCAGATGCTACATGGACCATCATCGGTCTTGCAATCGGAACATATCTTAACTGGTTGTTTGTGGCTAAGAGGCTTAGAAAGAGTACTGAGCAGCTGGGAGCTATCACAATACCGGAATACTTCTCAGCCAGATATAAGGATGAGAAAAAGATCATAACACTGATATCAGCAGTTGTTATCGTAATATTCTTTATCCCTTATGTTGCATCAGGTTTTGCTGCCTGCGGAAAGCTCTTTAATACACTATTCGGGGTTGATTACCACTTTGCCATGATAGTAAGTGCCCTCATCATTGCGCTGTACTGCTCCCTGGGTGGATTTAAGGCGGTGTGCATGACAGACCTGATACAGAGTATTGCCATGACTTTGTCACTGGTGATCGTTATTTTCTTCGGAATAACTCAGGCAGGTGGCTGGGATGCTGTTGTGGAAAATGCAAAGTCCCTTCCCGGATATTTCAGTATCACTCAGATCCATGACCCTGTCACAAAAACTGCCAGTCCATATGGAGCGCTGACTGCATGTTCCATGCTGGCTTGGGGACTTGGCTACTTTGGAATGCCACATATCCTGGTCCGCTTTATGGCTATCGAAGATGAAGAGAAGATCAAGGTTTCAAGAAGAGTAGCAAGTGTATGGGTTGTTATTGCCATGTTTGTTGCTCTTACCATTGGTGTTATCGGACTTGCCATGAGTAACAAGGGCGTTATCCCTGTACTTGAGGGAAGCGGAAATGCAGAGAGAGTCATCATTTACATCACTAACCTAATGAGTACCTACGGAATAATTCCTGCAATAATAGCCGGTGTAATTCTTTCCGGAATCCTGGCAGCCACCATGTCTACTGCTGATTCCCAGCTTCTTGCATCAGCTTCTGCCATTTCATCAGACCTTATCCAGGCCTTTGGCAAAAAGAAACTTGATGACGAGAATCAGGTTAAGGTAGCTAAGATCACAGTACTTATTATTTCAGTAATTGCAATCTTCATCGCAAGGGATCCTGACTCATCCGTTTTCCAGATTGTATCCTTTGCCTGGGCAGGCTTTGGTGCAGCCTTTGGACCGGTTGTACTTCTGTCACTGTTCTGGAAGCGCTCAAATCTTTATGGAGCTCTTGCAGGCATGATCGCCGGAGGCGCAGCAGTATTCATCTGGAAATTCGGTATAGCAAAGCTTGGCGGTGGATTTGCAATCTACGAACTCCTGCCGGCATTCCTTATAGCGCTGGTTGTCAACGTAGTAATCAGCCTGGCCACAAAAACCTCAAAAGCGTAAAATCTTACCTGGACCCCGGAACTTATCCGGGGTTCTTTTTTATGGTATCATTTAATAGGAAAGGTAGGAATGGCACTATGTTTGGAGCGATAGAAGCAGGCGGCACCAAAATGGTTGTGGCAATAGGAGATGAAAAGGGCAATATCCTTGAACAGAAGGAAATTCCCACCACAACGCCTGAGGAAACAATGCCGCAGATCCTGGATTTCTTTAAAAGAGATAACGTTAAGGCCATAGGTATCGGTGCTTTCGGTCCTGTGTGCGTGGATGAGACTTCGAAGGACTACGGCAGGATCGGTAAGACTCCGAAGCTGCCATGGGTAAATTTTTCCTGGAAAGAAGCCTTTGAAGAAACTGGCATTCCTGTAGCTGTTGACACAGACGTAAATGTGGCAGCTCTTGGTGAAGTGATTTATGGAAGCGCCAAAGGCCTTTCTGACATAATCTACATCACAATAGGAACGGGAATTGGTGTAGGTGTGTACCTTGGAGGCAAGCTCCAGCACGGCATGATGCATCCTGAAGCGGGACATATTCTTTTGGAGAAAAGAGCTGATGACCACTTTGAAGGCAACTGCCCCTACCATAGGAACTGCTTTGAGGGACTGGCTTCCGGACCGGCTATTCAGGCGCGTTACGGGAAACCAGCAGCTCTTTTAACAGAAATTGAAGAAGTCTGGGAGCTGGAAGCAGACTATATTGCCAAGGCAATAATGCAGTACATATGCTGCTATTCTCCGAAAAAGGTGATCCTGGGCGGAGGCGTAATGCATGTGGAAAAGCTCTTTTCCATGATTAGGGAAAAGACATTTAAGTACATGAACGGATACATCACAGCGAAAGAGCTGGATAACATAGACGAATACATTGTCCCTGCGGGGCTTAAGGGAGAGCAGGGGATAAAAGGCGCATTGTATCTGGCCGAGATCTTAAATGCGTAAAAAATGGAGCGAAAAATGAAGAAAAAATCCGGGGTGTTTTCATATCTAATGATCGTACTTGGCGCCATTATGGCCAGCTTTTCCGTTGCGCTGATACTGCTGCCCAATGATGCCATTGACTACGGAACAGCAGGTGTTGCTATCATAATAAGCAAACTCACGGGCTTTCATTTGCCACTTTGCGTGCTGCTTGTCTTTCTCCCATTCATTATTGCGGGGCATATTTTCCTGGGGAAAAAGTTTACCATAAAAGCAGCTGTGGGATCGGTCGTTTACATGGTTGGACTTGATTTCTTTGAGGAGATTCCTTTTGAGCTGAGCACGGAGCATTTTTTGGCGGTGGCATTTGGCGGAGCTATCCTTGGCGCAGGCCTGGCGCTGATCCTTCGATATGGCGGATGTATAGATGGGTCTGAGATTCTGGCCAACATAATAGTAAAAAGACTCTCGGATAAGACGGGACGAAACTACAGTCTGACACCTATCCTTTTGGCATTTAATGCATGTGTGTACATTACTGTATTTGTGGTCATCGATGAGACAGCAGCTCTTTTAAGCCTTCTGGTGTATGTTGTAGCTACTGCTGTGGTTGATCATTTTACTGATCACTTTGAAGCTATCAAGCAGGTTACGATTATTACCCAGGATCCTGAGGGGATCATTAAGGATATCAAGGACAAGCTCAATAAGACCTGTACTATCATGGATTCCCGCGGCGCCATTGCAGGGGAGAACAACACTCTTATCTGCTATATCAGTTATTTTGAGCTTCCGATGATGAAGGAGATCATTTCAATCCATTCAGGGAGCTTTAGCACTGTGTCCACGATAGATGAGATTTTGAGATGAGTAATGACTTTAAGCTTGTCCGCAGTAAGCGGAAGACCATATCAATTGAAATAACATCTGATGCCCAGGTTATAGTCCGGGCGCCATATTATGCCTCTGTAAGCGAGATCAACCGTGTTATCGGGGAGAAGTCCGACTGGATCCATAAGCACCTTCAGAAGATGGAAAAGCTCCAGAAGGAGAGGGCTGAGCATCCCCAGCATGAACTGACTCCTCAGGACATCAGGCTTCTTACCACCAGGGCCAAGAGGATCATCCCTCAGAGAGTGCGTTATTATGCGGGTATCGTCGGTGTGGAGTATGGCCGCATCACCATCAGGATGCAGAAGAGCCGCTGGGGGAGCTGTTCAGCTAAGGGAAATCTGAATTTCAACTGTCTTCTGATGCGGACTCCAGATGAGATCATAGATTACGTGGTGGTTCACGAGCTGTGCCATATAAAAGAGCTAAACCACTCCGACAGGTTCTGGGCAGAGGTGGAAAAGGTGTTCCCTGACTACAAGGAGCGCAGGAAATGGCTTAAGGACCATGGAAACGAAATAATATACGATTGATGAAAAAAGATAGTGCAACTTAAACGTTTTCGTTGTACAATTATCTCGGATTGAACCAATTATTTTTTTGAGAAAAAAGGGGTGTAGCGATGAGGAAATTTGAAGGTTACCAGAAAGGCGTGAATCTGGGAGGCTGGCTTTCCCAGGCTGACGAGAAGACTAAGGAGCATTACGATACATTTATCGGCAAGGAAGATATCAAGAGAATTGCCGGATGGGGCTGCGACCATGTTCGTCTCCCGATTGACTACATCGTCATCGAGGGTGAGGATGGCTCAATGCTTGAAGAGGGCTATACCTACGTGGACAACTGCATCAGCTGGTGCAGAGAGTTCGGCCTCAACATTCTTATAGATATGCATAACACATTTGGATATACTTTTGATCCATTGGAGGTTAACGGAGACAAGGAGATATTCTTCCACAACGAAGCTCTTCAGAAGAGATTCTATCAGATGTGGGATCGCATCTCCAAGAGATATGCAGGACAGAAGGACGTTGCCTTCGAGCTTCTCAACGAGGTTATCTCTCCTGACATCAAGGACGAGTGGAATGCTATTGCTGACAAGGCTATAGATACAATCAGAAAGAACGCTCCTGATTCATATGTTGTTGTTGGCGGTGTTTGGTACAACAACGTAAGAAGCGTACCTTTCCTTAATCCTCCTAAGGATGATCATGTGGTATACAACTTCCACTGCTATGAGCCTATGATCTTTACTCATCAGAGAGCATGGTGGATGGAGAATATGCCAAAAGACATTACAGTTGAATATCCTGCAACTACAGCAGAATACTCTGAAAAGTCCAAGGATCTTGATCCTGACTGGGCAGGCGCTATTCTTAAAATGAAGGCTAAGGAGACAAACGCTGAGTACTTTGCAGAGCTGTTCGAGCCTGCAGTAGAAGCAGCAACAAAGAACAATGCTCCTTTGTACTGCGGTGAGTACGGTGTTATCGACCAGGCTCCTGTAAATCCTTCAACCATCAACTGGCTCAAGGATATCCATGCTGCAT
>CAMVRW010000032.1 GCA_947169985.1 uncultured Butyrivibrio sp.
CAGCGCCGTATCTTGAGCATTTCTCATAGTAGTACTGCTCCAGCAGGAGCTTTTCAGTAAAAGAGATATCTTCCTGATCATTTAGTCCTGTGCCTTTGTTCAGCTCCCGATGTGATGCATAGTCCTGTAGATCTACCACCGCAGGAGAAACCCTTGATCTATCCGGTATTGCCAGATTCAAGGCACCGATTCCTTTTTGTGAATTCACCACATCTGCCGGATTTCCAAGGGTCAGCTCCTCTTCCTCTCCCTCATCATTGATGATGGTAGGAAGTTCCACAGAATCGATCTGCTCCTGGTTTTCCCTGGCCATTTCCTCCACATCAGTGGTATCAAGACCGCTCTCCGAAATGGCCCTTGTGTTTTCTTCCACATCAGTAAGCAGTCCTTCCACCGGCTCTGCTCCCATGTAGGCAAGTATCTGGCGGTTCAGCACCGCCCCATTATTATCCAGGGCAAAAGAGCTTCCGGTTATATGAGCATCCTGGCAAAAAGCCGCCATTATAGTCTGTGAATTGGCCAGTTTCCCATAGGTGCTCCTTTCGAAGTTCTTCTGAGCATAGTATCTAAGGTGCTCCTCAGTATTAGTGACAGAGTGACTCCCCGTCCCATAGGAGGTGTCCACCATCAAAAGCCCGTACTGCTCATAAAGCGCCCTGCTGTACTCTGCAAGGATTGAATTCATGGAGATATCCGCTACGCACTCGGTCTTAAGTTTTACTGCTCCTATCCTGGCCCCCTGAAAGAGGACCAGGATAAGGGATAAAATTATCATTATTGACATGGACAGAAAAACTGTCAGATAGCCCTTAGTTTGTGACTGCACGGGTTTCCTGCCTGATTGTCTTGAAAATATCTTCAACAATTCCTGAAATCTGCTCTTTAAAAACGATTACAAGGCCAATGAGCACCACAATGATAAGGATTACCTCTACAGTTCCCATTCCTGACTCGTCCTTCCAAAACTTCTTTACTCCGTTTCCGATCTTTCTTCCGATATTTTTGATCTCGTTGATCATTATTTTTCCTCCGTTTTTGTTTTTTATTAGTAATTTAAAATGCCATATATGCAGGGATCATGATGACCACCATTACTATCACCAGCATTATTATCATTGGCAGAAGAAGCTTGGTTCCTGCTTCCTCTCCCGCTTTTCTGGCCTTATCCATTCTTTCTTCAAAGGCCTTTTTTGATTCCTCCTGCAAAAGCGCAAGGAGTTCACTGTTGCCCTTCCTAAGGTTTTGGGAAAGAAGAGTGACCAGTCTCGTGTACTGCTGCCCTCCACACCTTAGTCCAAGCCTCACATACACATCACCCTCAGATGAGCCTGTAGAAAGCTCCCTGCTGGCTCTTTGTACCTCCTCGTAGAGATATCTCTTTTCATCTCCTGCCTTCTTCTTCCTGTCGTAATTGGCCGAGAGCTTTATAAGAATATTCCTCATGGTCATTCCTGCACCCATATAGAGCACTAGCTGGGATACGAACTGGGGATAGTCTGAGAGCATCTGGGAATATCGCTGCTCCATGGCTTTCTTCAGCTCCTTATCCTTCATTACATAGGATGCAGCTCCGCCAATAAGGGTCAAAAGAAGCAGCAACAGACTGTTGTCCTCTTTCCTCTCTGACCAGAAAAGTTTTCTTCCCTCATACTCTCCAGGGAGCTCGATGTCCGTTTCCGTCAGAGAGTCCTGATCAGCCTGAAGGAGCATTTTTCTGATCTCCTTAAAGGCTCTTTCTGCGGGAGAAAGAGCTCTCGGAAAGATATTCGCCACAAACTCCTGTTGCCATTTCATATCCTCATAGCTATAAATAGCCTTAAGAGTCACAGCTGTACCATCCTTTGGGATGTTATCCTCATTCAGTTCCCCATCCAGGTGTAAAACCTCGTAGTTGTCCATCTTCCAGCTGATAGTAAATGGGAATTCCGGGATAGATTCCACAAGATCAAGGTCTGTAGTTACCTGGTCAAAGCTCTCATTTTCCTTTAGAACTTTTTTCTCCAATACAGGACCGGCTTCTTCAAATAAATCTTCTGCCTCTTCTTTTGTATATTCCCTGGTCCTGACAGGCAAGGTGTAGTCCATAAGCTCTTTTCCCGTTTCATCTGATGCCACCAGCTCCAGCTCGTATTCCCTGTCCCCGAAGGCTCCTCTTTCTATGACGCTCCCCTCCTTGATATGACTGCTTTTCCCGGAAGAGACGCACAGCATTAAGGACAAAAAGCTTCCTGCTGTTGCCATGAGAAGCACTATGCTTATCTTTCTGATAAAGTACTCCGTTTCCGCAGTTTCCAGGTCTTTTCTCTGCCAAAGCGTTCCAAGGTACAGACGTATCTTTTCCCCTGAAATACTCTTTATCCTGTGTCTGATCTTCTGGTATATGAAAAGAGACATCTTCAGAAACACACGGCTTATGCCTGTCTCCTCCATGGTATCTGGAAGCTCCAGGTCCTTCGATAGCAGGAAAAGAGCTATTAGCGCCGCAGGAAAGATCAGATAAATAAAGATCAATTTAGACATGAATATTCACTATCCTTTCTGACAAAAGATATGCAAAGATGTAAAAGCCCATGCACAGAGTCATCAAGATGACTCCGAAAACATTGTGATAAAGGGGCGCAAAAAATCCAGGACTGGTGATATCTATATAGAAGATAATGAAAAAGGGCACCAGATTCATGATCCTTGCTTCCATCCTCTTTGCGCTGATCAGAACATCGATTTCTTTTTCCACATCCATTTTCTGGGAAATGACGGTAATGGTCTTTCCGATTATGTCTGTCATGTTTCCACCGCTTCTTTTTGCCACGGCAAAAACCTCAGCAAAGTCTTGTATGTCCGTGTTTCCGGTCTCTCTCCCCATCTTGAAGATAAGCTTTTCAATGGGCACATTGTTCTTTATGCCCTTTCTGATCTTTGACAATTCCTCTGATATAAGAGACTTTTTTCCATACAAAAGCTCCATGTCTTTGCCAGCTTCCATAAATGCGTTCTCTACGGAATACCCTGCCTTCATGCTGGTCAGGGCCGAAGCAATTGCATCCCTGAACTGGATTCCTATAAGCCTTGTATTTCTTTCAATCTGGAGCCTTTTCTGGTAAACAAACCAGGGGATACAAAGGGGCAAAAGAATTCCGACAGCTATCCAGGAATCATAGAAGAGCCTTCCGAATAAAAGAGCTATCAGCGCTCCCTGGGCAAATATTGGTCCGTCACGAAGGCTCGGCCGGAAGTCTAAGACCTGCTGCCATAAGCTTTTCAGTTGCTTTAAGTTCACCTACTCTCCTCCATTTTCCAACTATTTTTTCATCTTCCACCCTCTCCTCCTCAAATCGGAATAACGTATTCACCTGAATTTTCCCGGAGACAGGATCCAGCTCTTTTCCCAGCTCGCATATCTCAAGGACTTTTCTGGTCTTGTCCCTTAGCCTTCCAAGATGTATAACTATGTCAATGCCTGAAGCAATCTGTCCACGAATGGCAGGAAGGGGTATCTCCATGCCCATGAGGACCATGGTCTCAATTCTGGATAGCATATCCTCCGCGCTGTTGGCATGTCCGGTACTCATGGCCATATGACCCGTGTTCATTGCCTGTAACATGTCCACGCACTCATCTCCCCTGACTTCTCCCACCACGATCCAGTCAGGACGCATTCGAAGGGATGACTTTATCAGATCTCTTATACTTATTGGTCTGCAGCCTTCCACGTTGGCGTTTCTTGCTTCCATTCGCACAAGATTTGGAACGCCTCTTATCTGCAGTTCCGCATTGTCCTCTATGCTGATTAGTCTTTGATCCTTTGGAATAAAGTCTGAAAGAGCATTTAGAAAGGTGGTTTTTCCTGAACCGGTACCACCGGAGATAAAGATGTTATATCCAGCCTTCACCAGAACTTCGATATAACTTTTGAGATATTCAGATATGGAACCCAGCTCAATGAGCCTTTCCATGGTTATGGGTTTATCCGGAAACCTTCTGATTGTCACCACCGGCCCATTATTCAGGGCAATGGGACTCATGACCACGTTTACTCGGGATCCGTTTTCGAGCCTTGCATCCACTATGGGAGAGGCTTCGTTAACCACCCTGTTGCAGGAAGAAACGATCTGCTGGACCACATCCTCAAGTTTTTGCCTTGACTCAAAGCGGCTTTCAGACCTTTGGATAACACCGTCCTTTTCATAAAAGATATTGTCAATGCCATTTACCATGATCTCCGTTATGGTGGGGTCATCCACCAGTGCCTGAAGAACGTCCAGTTTCCTTATGGAGTGGAAGATCTGTCGCCTTAACCTTTTCTTATCCTCCAGGGAAACAGCCAAATGTCGAAGCCTCCCAGAGATTTCTCTGTCGATAAGCTCGTACATCTCCTCATCTGTGATCTCTTTAGAAAAATCCAAAGAACCTATCACCTGCTCCCTGATCTGTGACCTGAGTCCCTCCAGATCAAGCCCCAAGACTCATTACCTCCTGTCCCTCAGCAAGAAGCGCCTCCACATACCTGTTGTAGGAAGCACCTTCCCTGACATCAGGGATTATGAACTTGATGGTCTTTGCCACAATATCCTCGTACCCATTGTCCCCCAGGACCTTGTTGTACTTAGAAAGTCTGTAATGGTCCGCAGAATTATTCCTGGTGATGGTGTAGATCACATCGCAAAGCCCAAGAATCTCAAAGAATCCGTCGGGGTACTCCTTCATATCCAGAAGTACGTACTCATAACCAGCCTCCTGACAAAGAAGCTTTATAAGCTCCCTGACCTTCTCAAAGCTTATCTCCTTAACCTGCATGGCTGTTCTCGCAGGACTTATGTAATCGAGGCCATTGCGATTTTTTCTGATCCGCTCCAGATACAGACAGAACTTATCGCGCTCACAGTCTGCGAAGTAAAGAAGATCTGTTATATCCTCCTCAGCTTCTGCCTCAAACAAACTTGGCAGAGCCGAAAAACTCTCAAAGCTCAGCATTATGGTCTTATGCTTTTTGGCCAGGCACTCTCCCATCTTTACAAGCAGAGATGTCTGTCCGCTTCTTGAAAGAGGGGTGAAAAACCCAATCACATTGCTTCTTCCTGTGATCCCTGCTCCAGAGAGTCCGCTAAAGCCATCCGTATGACTTGTGCACAGCTCCAAGACTTCCTCAGCTATCTTAGTCGCCGGAGAATATTTGCTGATATGCCTAAGGTTTCCCTCCGGGAAAAGAGCTTTCTCCTGACCTGACCATTCCTTTGTTTCCTCATCAAGTATTATCACGTTCTTAAATTGTTTATAGCTATTTTCCCATTTGAGTCTTCGAATGGCACTTTCCGAGATAACCAAAAGAGATATCTCACCCATTTGGGAAAACTGCAAAAGCTTTTCTGTATCTGTAAAAGCATGGATCTCAAAAGAAAGCTTTAGGTGGTTTCTTAAGTATTCCTGCAGCCTTTCACAGTACATCCTGTTGCTGTCACAGACAGTCAGTATCACATTACCCATATTCCTCCTCCCAGGGTACAGATCAAAGCGCTGATAAGAACCGGCACTGCAAAGTGTATCGTTTTCTGTTTATTTCTTTTAAGGATTAGGACCGCGATAGATATTACACCTGCGATCAAAAAAGATATCAAGATACAGGAAAGAGTATCCTGCATAGATAAGAAAGATGCTGCTGACATGAAGAGCTTTACATCGCCTGCTGCGATACCTTTAAAGAAGTATACCGGAAGCAGGATCAGAAATGCTGCCCCTACTGCCGTGAGGGATTCAACAAATCTGTCTGGTCCTTGAAAGAGGGAACCTGTAACGCCTATCAGAAGCCCTGGGACTACCCAGACGTTGTAAATCTTGTCCTTGTACAGATCAGTAAAAACTGCTCCTGACAAGATCAGTATTAAAATTGCGACTATAAGAATCTACTCCTTTCATTTGCGTTTTCGAGCTCGCGATGAAGAATTTAACACACTCATTTTTCTTTGTAAACCCCCTTAAAATCTGAAGCCACGTTCCATCTTAAGAATTTGTTCGACTCTGTTCGGTTCTCTGCTGTCAAAGCTTCAAACCCAGTAAATAAGCGGGAGATGATTCTTTTCCTCAAGAAAAGAGCCTTCTCCCGCCCTTCGCAATATCGTAAATTGTTATGCAAAATTAATAGGTTTCGATTGTAAAAATTAATATCTTAAGATTTTCTTAAGAACCCTTTCTCGTTCTTCAGGTCTCTTCTCTGGAGCCTGTATAAACCGGGATTCCAAAGCCACTTGGAAGGAGCTTCTCACCAAGAGCCAGGGATGCATAATCATGACGGTCAATGATTATCTCAGTCTCAGGTTCATAACACTCATACGCACTTTCCAGTGATTGTTTTATCATCTGAGGAAGAAGCCTGACGCTCTCTTTACCGGAGGCAAACATTAAAACCAGCTCCAGCTTCTCGGATGGAGTCTTATGAAGAAGCAAAAGACCTGTTATCTGCCCGTCTATTTCAGCATAGCAGGACACATCATTTTCAAAATAAAGCCTTGGAAGATACGCCAGATCTTCACAGGTTCCATAGTGACCCTGTACCAGTGTCTTACTGATAGCTGTGGAAAAGGCTCTCTGAGTGGCAGACCTTAGGGGCATTATGGCTTCTGAAATAGTAATCCTGTTAAAAGCACTGATTTTAGCCATCTCAGAAAGTCTTGCCGTTATCTTATCTCCTTCCATAAGCTCTACAGTAAAGCCCTTATCTTTAAGCATCATCTTAAGGTCTTTACTGGTCTTAGCAGGAAGAACAAAGCTTGATTTCACGATTCCCTCAAGCTTTATAGCTTTGCCATAGGCTTCAAACAGGTCCATAAAGGACTGCTCATCATCGGCCTTAAGCCAAACTATTTTACTTTCCTTGTCAGAATCATTTAACATGTTCTTATATTCCCAGACTATTCCGGCCTTTGAAACATTCTGGTCATCTGAAATAATAAGACCGCTATAGAAGGTTCTACCGATATTCTCGGCAATGTCTTCTGTCAGGTAATCCGCAAACTGCTCAATATTTTCTTCCGTCAGCTCTACAACGCCCATTATATCCTCCTATGAGCTCATCACCCGTGTATAAGTCGTCTTCCGACTTTACACCTGATTATATAATACATTAAAGCGTTTAAATTTGTCCTCAATTTAATAAATACTTAATAAAAAAGATGGGACTATCACTTGGATAATCCCATCTTGAATGCTTTATCTTATGAATTTTTATGCCATCAGCCCCCGGTTCATGGATACGGCTCTGATATCCTCATTAAGACTGTACTTTCCGTAGGTAAGTCCCGCATAAACCTGCTGGGTGTTACCCATAAGCTGCTGACTGTTATCAAACTTTTCCAATTCACGATATGCCTCATGTAGGCTTCTAAAATTCTTTAGTACTCTCCAGATGCGATGGATACTGTAGGTTGCTCCGGCAGCAATAAGCTCCTTTTTGGAGAAAATGTATATCTGATGGAGGTTTCTAGCAAGCTCGTACTCAAGGTTAAGGGATCTTATGAGCTCATCAATACAGTTCTGGGCATTTGAAAGACTCCTTGATGCTGCATCTTTTTTTCCGATGCCTATTTCATCAATTGCTTCCTCCAGATAATCCATCACCATCTCATAGATAATAGTTATCATCTGGGTTTTGTTTGCCTGGGATATCTTAAGGGTGAATTCCTGTTTCTTTTCCAAAGTCATAGTCTGCCCTCTTTTCTACATAATTACTGAAGAAGCTGAAGTACCTGGGATGGTCTTTCATTTGCCTGGGCCATCATGGAGATTCCCGCCTGTGAAAGAACCTGCTGGGTTGAATAGGTGGTCATTTCCTCCGCCATATCAACGTCCATGATTCGTGAATATGCAGCTGTCATATTCTCTACTGTGATATCCAGTGAACTTACTGTATGCTCCAACCTGTTCTGATAAGCACCAAGCCTCGCCCTGATACTGCTTATTTCAGTAATGGCATTTTTAATGCTCTCGATTCCTTCTAATGCTCCCACTTCATTTGAAAAATCAAGGTTGTAAAGCCCAAGGGTTGTAAGGGAAACCTTCTGGATCCTGATATCCATGACCTGTCCCTCATTTGCTCCAACCTGCATAGTCATAGCTCCGTTACCTGTCAGTTCCAGGTTAAGTGTCCCGTTGAAATTTTCGTCAATCTGGATCTGGATCTTTTTTCCCGTGCTATCCGTCAGTGTGAGAACATCCTCGTTAACAGTAGCCTGAAGTCCATTATTCATATAGTCTTCCGGTCCATTGTCAGTCATCTTTTTGACTGATATGTTAGCTTCACTTCCGTTCTCAAAAATGATTGCCTTCTTAGGCACCCCTGTTGAACCGGTGGAAGGAACAAAGCTTACATCTATTCCTGTTATCTGGAATGTTCCGGCGTCAACAACGTCTGAGTATGATACAACCTTTATATTTGGATTTGTCACTGCGGTGGCAGGATCATTTCCAACTGTAGCATATCCCCTAAGGTCAAAGGAACCGTCAAGGATGCTCTGTCCGTTAAACTGAGTGGTCTTAGCCATTCTCTCTATCTCTTCCTTAAGAAGATCGATTTCATCCTGGATTGCTTCTCTGTCATCATCAGTCAGGGTTCCGTTGCTGGCCTTGATAGCCAGCTCATTCATTCTCTGTAGAACTTCATGGATCTCAGACAGACTTCCGTCTGCCACCTGAACAATTGAGATCGCATCATTGGAGGTGTCGTTTGCAACACCCAGTCCTTCTATCTGTGAATTCATTCTTCTGGACATCGCAAGGCCGGAGGGGTTATCCTTGGCATTTGCGATCTTGAGACCACTTGATAATCTTTCAAGGGAATCCGAAAGAAGAGAGTCGTTTCTCTGGAGTGCGTTATTTGCTATCATCGCAGAAACATTATAATTTACTTTCATGCCTACCTCATTTCTTTTGCTGGTTATTTACAGTGCTTCAATAAAAGCCTTCGCCATTGTAAGTAGTGTTTTTGTCTCAGTCTTCTCTGGTTTTAGGCCATCCGTGGCCCTAGCACTAACCATGCCCGAAGATAGGCTATTTTGTGTGTGATAGAGGATAGCTATGTTTTCCCGGTCTATACCGATGCCCTCTATTCTCTCTGATATTTTCTCACACAGTCTGGTTCTTACATTCTCCAGATATTCAGACTCTTCCTGATTGCTTCCATTGGTGGTGGTAAGCATCCCTCGAAGCGTGTCACCATCTTTATATAAGCTAAGGGTGACCAGTCCGTACTCATAAGTCTGAACACTGGCATCCATCCTTGAATTTGCATTTTTTTCGCTCTTGAGCGTCACATGCATTGAGAGCTGTTGCCCTTCTATCTCCACCGGCACTTCAAAGCTTCCACTCTCTGCACTTCTGCCCATGACAGATATCTGTTTTTGCAAAAGAGATATGGCTCTGACGTCGATGTAAGTATCATTTTCAGTCATTAGCTCTTCAGATAATTTATCGGAAATATCTTCCAAAATCTTAAGGTAGTTTTCTTCATAATCATCTTCATCAAGCTTTTCTGTTAAAAGAGCTGTTTCCTTAATATCCTTTGTCCTGTTCCAGATATTTCCTTCTCTTCTATCCCTTCTTTCGGAGATCATAGCCTCAAGATTATTGAAGGTAACAGCCACATCTACGCTTCTTAATTCCTCAGCTGCAGGCTCTGCTGCCTTAAGAGATGCTATCTGTCTGATCTGTTTTATCTGCTCCTGAACATAGTCTCTCTCAAGCTGCTGGTCTTTTTCTGCTTTCTGCAGATCATCTGCCAGCTGAGGTAAAAGAGTACCCTCAGTAGGAGCTGCTTCAACAAGCTTCTCAGGCTCCAAATTCTCATAAACAATCTCAGCCTTTGCTTTGTAGTATCTGAAGGAAGCACTGATCTGCTCATCAATCCTTGCACTTTCTGAAGGCCTTGTGTCCACTCCTCCAAAGGTCTCATCAAGTCTTACATCAATGCCTTTCCTTGATGCCTTCTGGTTTCTGGTGGCATTAAGAAGATTTCCTATGGTCATTTCCTGATCCGTCTTTAAGATAGATCCTATGGCCTGATAATCTGTTTCCTTTAAGGTGTGGAACAGTCTGTATATTCCAATAAAAGAGGTTTTCTCCTCCTGGGTGATCTCTCCCTTACGCTCCAGCTTAAAAAGAAATCTTGAATACTTCTCCTGATCCTTACTCTGCTGCTTATCTTTGTCGGAGTCATGATCCAGGTTTTCAGAGAGCTCTTCGATTGTCATGGCAAGAGGATTCTTTCCCTGACGGATAAGGTCAAGGACTGCTCCGGGCTTAAGTCTTTCCACCGTTGACTGTAATTTAGCATCCCAGGCTCTTACCTTCTCAAAGTTTTCCTCATTAACCTCCATTCTGTTATAGCCCAGGATCCTGATTGCCCTTCTGTTCTCCTCAGTGATTTCCTTATTAAGATCCTCAAGGATCTCATCCACGTTCCTGAAGGCCTTCTTTATGCTGTCCCCAAGATCTGCCCTTGGAGAAGTCATAAGTTTTTCGTACCCTTCACCGGCCTGTTTGAATCTGGCTGTCAGTTTTTCTGAGGTTTCGCTTATCTTGTAAAGGCTCGCACTGTCAAGAGAATCTGCCATCTGCCCCACAACATCAACGGGGCCTGTAGCTATGAAGCTCACCCTGGTCATGGTAAGTCTCATGGCATACTCAGCTCCTGCAGTAGGGATCTGTGTTATCTCATCAACAACTCCACCTGCCGCCTCGTCACTTATTGTAGAAAGAGCATTCTTAAGCCCCTCAATGAGGTCTTCTATTGGAGCTGTATCGATGGAAAAGCCGCTGTTTATTAGCTGAAGATTCGCCTTAACTGTCATCTGAAGCCGAACCTCTTCCAGCTGCAATCTGGCTTCAATGTTCTTATGCTTATTGGAAGTGGTATCAATTAAATTGCCGTCCACGGCTCTTTTCCCATCTGCTATGGCTGCTGTTGTGGCGTCGATAAGAGTCTCTTGCCTTGCAGGAAGCTCTATTGACTTAAGCTTATTTACATTTACCAGCTTATCAGGCGTAAGAGGGATTCCCTGCTCCACCATCCACCTGGCATTTTCTTTTACAGTTTCATCTGTAGTTCCAAGTCCCGCTTCTTCAATTACCTTCTCAATCTGAGGAGACAGCTGCTCCCAGTCGTAGCTGTCTGCCTTCTGAGCATAGTATCCCCCTGCTTCCTGGGCATAATAGCCCCTTCCGGATGCATTCTGCCCATTTGTGCTGTGGGCTGCAAGATAGATGTTTCCTATGGTAGGCTCTAAGTCATTTTGTACCATAAACTTAACAGCGCCATCCTCCAGGTCCTGAATATCTTCGACCTGCTCTACCGCAGCCTTTGCAGACTTTACGTTTTCAGTTGTAAGGGGAATGTCATTTTCCTTAAAGCTCTTTTGAAGAGCGTTTGCAAAAGAGTCGCTTCCGGTGATCTTCCTTAGCTTATCAAGGCTTAAATCGTCATTAAATCCGGTTATCTCAACTCCCGCTTCAAGAAGAACACTCTTGATCTTATCAACAATACTCACCGTCTCTTCGCAGTTCATATTTTTGATATCAAATCCATCCTCAAGGGCCTTGGCATAGTCCTCCCCAGACATGGTATTTGATAAAAGAGCCATGAAATTGTGCTGCAGATTTACATCCTTGCCTTCTGCCATTGCAGCAATATCATCTTTATTTCTTGTATGCTCCCCATATGCATTGTCCGTAAATCCGCTTCCGTCCAGAGACATTGCAAAAGAGGGCTTTTCTATCTGATCTTTTTTTGAGGGCCCTGACACTATCCTTCCTTCTGCCTCCATGCCTGAAAGAATTGAATCCTGGCTGGTCTTATGACCGGTAATCGTCTGAAAGCTAATGTTCATTCTGCGCCTCATTTATCTGATTTAATGCAACTAAAAAAGGTGATGAACTTATTGTTCATCACCTTCTATTTCGGCTTATGCTTTCTTTTTCTTTAGACCGGTTTTCTTTGGTGCTTCTTTCTTCACAGTCTCTTTTTTAGGACTATCTTTCTTTGGTGTCTGGAAGACAAATACTTCTGCGCCATAAGGTGGAAGGTCAAAGGTTATGCTGTAATCTTTGTAGTCACAAAGCCCCTTTTCAGCCTTGATCTTTTCAGGGATGTTGCTTCCATTTCCGCCAAAGCTCTGATCAGCGCTATCCAGAATATGAGTGTAGGTTCCGTCAAATGGAACACCTACCTTAAAGCCCTTTCTCTCCATTGGTGTCATGTTAAGTACGAAGAGAATGTTATCTTTTCCATTGGCAGCCCTTCTGTAGAAGCTGTAAGTGCTGCGCTCCTTGTCGTCGGCGTTGATCCACTCAAATCCGCCCCAGTCATTATCCACTTCATAAAGAGCCGGGTACTTTCTGTAGAGCTCAAGAAGCTTTCCAACATAGTCCTTCATTCCCTTGTTGAGATCGTTCTCTAAAAGGAACCAGTCCAGCTCTCTCTTCTCGCTCCACTCTCTCTCCTGTCCAAAGTCCTGTCCCATAAACAGGAGCTTCTTTCCGGAGTGACCAAACATATATGTATAGCCAACCCTGAGGTTTGCATACTTATCTACCTTATATCCTGGCATCTTCTCCACCATTGAGCACTTAAGATGCACAACTTCATCGTGGGAAAGAGGAAGGATATAGTTCTCTGCGCTGTTATAGCTCATGGCAAAGGTCATCATGTAGTGAGCTCCCTGCCTGAAATATGGATCAAGCTTCATGTATTCACAGAAGTCATGCATCCATCCCATATTCCACTTAAAGGCAAAGCCAAGACCATCATCCTCCGGAGGCGCTGTAACCTTTGGCCAGGCTGTGGATTCTTCTGCGATGGTAAGAACATGTGGATATGAACCCCTTACCACACTGTTGAAGTGTTTGAAGAACTCAATTGCTTCAAGGTTTTTGTTATCTCCGTACTTATTAGCTACCCACTGACCATCCTTCTTACCGTAATCAAGATAGAGCATGGAAGCAACAGCATCTACTCTGAGACCGTCAATATGGAACTTACGGATCCAGTAAAGAGCATTGGCAATAAGGAAGTTCTTAACCTCAGGCTTTTCCAGATTAAAGATCTTTGTTCCCCAGTCAGGGTGCTCTCCCTTCCTTGGGTCCGGATGCTCATAGATACATGTTCCATCAAAGCATGAAAGGCCAAACTCATCAGGACAGAAATGGGCAGGAACCCAGTCAAGGATAACTCCTATCCCAGCCTTATGAAGCTTGTTCACAAGGTACATGAAATCTGTAGGTTCACCATATCTGGCTGTAGGAGCGTAGTATCCTGTCACCTGATAGCCCCATGAGCCATCAAAAGGATGCTCTGCGATACCAATGAGCTCGATATGGGTATACTTCATTTCCTTAAGATACTCAACGATCCTGTCGGCAAACTGCCTGTAGGTGTAGAATCCGTCCTCAGTTCCGTCAGGATGTTTCATCCAGGAACCAATGTGGCACTCATAAATAGCGATGGGCTGACGGTTGGGGTCTTTTCCCTTTATACTGTCATACCACTTTTCATCTGACCACTTGAAGTTTGAAAGATCTGTGGTCTTAGATGCATTACCCGGACGAAGCTCTGCATAATTTGCATAAGGATCTGCCTTGTAGAGCTTTCTACCGTCCTGTGCAGTTATAAGGTATTTGTAAAGCTCACCAATACCAACTCCCGGGATAAAAATAGTCCAGATATTGCCGGTCTTGGATCTCTTCATCTGATGGGCATTCTCATCCCATCCATTAAAATCTCCTACTACATGTACATCTGCTGCATTAGGTGCCCATACTGCAAAAAAGAATCCCTTTTTACCATTTTCTTCTGATGGATGTGCCCCTAACTTATCATAGATGTCATAGTGTGTTCCCTGACCAAATAAGTATTCGTCATCCTCGGATATAAAAACTTTTTGACTCATTTTAGCCCCCTAAAAGAAATTATTAGTCATGCATAAAGTCTTTTTCTCTAAGTATTATCATATCATTTTC